>CAKQVC010000014.1 GCA_934277655.1 uncultured Clostridia bacterium | reverse complement strand
GGATGACATTGCCGAATCCCAGTCTCAGGATCATCTTTGCAATGGAAATTCCTGCTGAGCCTGCACCGCTGATGACAATTTTCATCTCGCCCATAGTCTTGCCGGTTACTTTCACAGCATTCAGCAGTCCTGCAGACACGATGATTGCCGTTCCGTGCTGGTCATCATGAAAAACAGGAATGTCGCATTTTTCGATCAAGCGTCTTTCGATCTCGAAACATCTTGGCGCGCTGATGTCTTCCAGGTTGATGCCTCCGAAGCTTTTGGATATATTGTAGATGGTATTGATAATTTCTTCCGTATCCTTGGTATTCACGCAGATCGGAATGGCATCAATGTCTGCAAAAGTCTTAAATAATGCGCATTTTCCCTCCATAACAGGCATTCCTGCGGATGGTCCGATATCGCCCAGCCCCAGAACGGCTGTGCCATCGGTAATAACCGCGACCAGATTGCCCTTTCCGGTATATTTATATGCCAGTGATTCATCCTTCTCAATAGCAAGACAAGGTTCTGCAACGCCCGGAGTATAGGCGACTGCCAGTTCTTCCATATTGGTAACCGGAGCCTTCGCTTCGATTTTCAGTTTTCCCTGCCACTCCTCATGCTTCTTTAATGCGAATTCTTTTTTATCCATTTTTCATCCTTTCTGCCTGCTGCTTTGATGCTTTCTATATTGCGTTCCATTTTGTTTAAGCTGTTCCGTTTTCTTCTGCTTTCTTCTGTTTACTTCTGTTTTCTTCTCTACTGTTACTGTCTGCTTCCGCATCCGTCCACGCCACAGCTGGAGCAGTCGTGAGTACAGTTTTCGTCTGGCTGAGGCATTCCGTCATGCTTGTTTGGATTATCTGCTGCAAGGCAGGCTTCAACCATGTTATCCAGCCAGTCGCCTTCAAACAACTCAATCATGCCCTTGTCACATGCTGCCGCGATCTTCTGGTTGATCGGAATTTCAGAAATAGTTCCGATTTCATATTTGGCTGCAACCTCACTGACATGACCGTCTCCGAAAATCTTGTGGTTCTTACCGCAGTCTGGGCATGTAAAGTAGGACATATTTTCAACGATACCGATGACCGGTACATTCATCAGCTGTGCCATTTTTACAGCTTTCTCAACAATCATGGAAACCAGTTCCTGCGGAGAAGTTACGATCACGATGCCGTCCAGCGGAAGTGACTGAAAAACTGTCAGTGCCACATCTCCCGTTCCCGGAGGCATGTCCACATACATTACGTCAATATCTTCCCACACAACATTGTTCCAGAACTGTTCGATGACACCGGAAAGCACCGGACCTCTCCACACGACCGGATCTGTCGTATCTTCCAGCAACGAGTTTACAGACATCGTCCGAATCCCGGTCTTAGAGTCAACCGGAAGGATCATTTCGTCTGTTCCCTGTGCTTTTTCTTTCAGTCCAAAAGCCTGCGGAATCGATGGACCTGTAATGTCCGCATCCAGAACCGCCACTTTATATCCCAGTCTCTGTGTTGCAACAGCCAGCATGGATGTTACCGATGACTTGCCGACGCCGCCCTTTCCGGATACAACGCCGATGACTTTCTTTACATTTGATTGTTCATTCATTTTCCTTACCTCGTTTTATTTTCACTTATTTTTTGACTCATTTATATTTTTATCCTGCGCACCTTTCAAGGCTGCCAGATGTGTAAAAACTGCAGATACTCCATAACAGTTTGATACGGTTTGCTGCAGTTTTTTTGTTACAGTTTTTCGACTCTGTCCGCAATCCGTTCAAAGTCTTTTGCAATATAATGATCTTCCAAAAAAGCGATCGGAATCCCCAGATTTGTTGAAATATGCACGTTTTCATCATACGGAATCAGTCCGATGATCTGTTTTCTGATATGTCTGGAAACCTCTTCAATGCTCGGTGCCAGACCTGCTTTCATCAATTTCAGATGAAGCTTGTTCACTATGTAATGGATGTTATTTTTCCCCTCATCAAGAAGAAGCTGCCGCACGAGTTCTCCATCCCGCATGGAAGCGATTTCCGGATTGATGACCAGGATCACATGTTCCGTTGCTCCCAACGCAATCATAAAGTCATCATCCAGTCCCGCTGGTGCATCAACGATGATATAGTCGAACATCTCCTCCAGTTTCTCGCAGAGGACTTTCATGTGAAGAGGAGTTAAATCTCCCGTAGATCGTTTCGGCGATGCTGCCATCAGATTCAGCCCCGGGAAAGTTTTATCCTTGATAATGGCCTGTTTGATCCGACAGACGCCGTTCATGACATCTGTTACATCATACACCACGTTATTTTCCAACCCCAAATACAAATCCAGGTTTCGAAGTCCTGTATCCATATCCATCAGAAGCACACGATAGCCTCGTTTTGACAGTGTCGCGCCTAAATTGGCAGAGACCATCGTCTTACCGGTTCCACCTTTTCCGGAAGCAATAACAATTGTCTTCCCCATGGTATTCTCCTTCCTTCTTTTCTTAGTCCATCTTTGTTGAAAAATCCAGTGTCTGATCCTTCGCTTTATCTTGATTCAGCAGATATTCCCCAATCACTTCCTTCGCCGCAGGAGCCGCATTAAAGGAAGTTCCTCCCTGTACTAACAATACCACAACGGCGATCTTCGGGTCATCTGCGGGTGCCAGTGCAATCGTCCACGCAAAGTTTTCATATTGCTGTTTATACTGGTTGATCCTGCTGTAGCTTACCTTTTTATTGCTGGCAAGTACAACAGCTGTATCGACGGTATCATTTTCTGTCGGATATTTTTCAGGATCCGATTTCATGAGTACATCCATCTTTTTCTGCACCTGACTCCAACTCAATCCCGGCGCAATTCTTCCCAGATTGGATTTTACATACGCAACCTCGTCTTTCGGATTGATGTATCCGTCACTCTGTGCCGTACCGGTCTTGCCGGCTACATCAATGGGAAATCCTGCAAAGAAGCTGGCAAGTGTACCTCGTTTGGTTACCATCTTCATTCCTTCCAGAACCTTGCTCATCTGCTCTTTCGTGATATCGATCTCGTAAGGGTCTTCTTTTTCTTTGATGCCTTCCCCTTCGACGCCATGAATAATGCTGACCTGATTTCTCTTACCGTCATTACCCAGAGTTGCCACATAGTTTGCCATCTGAAGCGGTGTATAGGCATTATCTCCCTGTCCGATTGCAATGTTAAACTCATCGCCGACCGTCCATTTTGCCTGTTCGAAATAGGAATACTTACAAGTGTCTGCCAACGAATCTATTCTGGAATCACGCACAGTTGTCTGCTTTTTCAGACGGTTCACGATCGTGCCTCTGTCCGGATTCTCGCTGATCCATCCTGTGATCGTATTTATTTCTTCTCTTAACTTCGTATCATCATTATACGTGGACTTCGGCCAGTAAGAAGATGCATTATAATATAGATAACTCCAAAGAGAACTCTTCATCGACTGCATCTTTCTGTCCTTGGAAGCCAGTGGAGTCGTCGTTTCATAAAGCTCAATCCCCGTCTTATCTCCAAGTCCGAATTCTGATGCGACCTTCATGATCTTTTCAATGCTGATCTTACTGGTATATCCCAGACTGCTGCCGCCGTTATTCCAGTCTCTGCCCGTACCGATACAGTAGAAATAGTAGTTACAGGAATTCTGGATTCCCTGTGCCAACGTCTGATATCCGTGAGAACCTAATCCGTGGTTATAGTTACTGCAACCGAACTTCCGTCCGCCCATTTCAATATAGCCTCCGTCATAAATCGTCCTGTTCGGATTCAATCCGCACTGAAGTGCCGCTACAGCAGTAATCGGCTTAAACGTCGATCCTGGCTGTACAGGCGTTCTTGTCGCAATATTATACAGAGGCGTCGGTGCCAGTGGATCTCTTGGATTCGTGCTCTGCACAGACTGCCATGCTTTGGTCGAAATTCCCTCTGCAAAAATATTCGGATCATAGTCGGGATAGCTTGCCATTGCCAGAACATCGGCTGTTTCCACGTCAATCGCAACGATTGCACCAGAACCGCAGTTTGCTTTTTTCGTCATCCGGCGAGTTCCGTATTTTCCCTTGAATACGCCTCCTGTCTGCACTGCCTTGATTACATTTTTCAGCGTCTTTTCTGTACTCTTCTGCAAATCCGCATCTATCGTCAGGTAAATATCTTTGCCTGCAACCGGCTCTGTTTCTTCCAGAGTCTCCATATAGTCGCCCGCACTGTTTACCAGAATGCTCTTCACACCATCGGTTCCACGAAGAGTGCTTTCCATGGATGCCTCAATCCCGTCTTTACCGATCAGATCATCGGCACTATACCCTCTGTTCTTAACGTACTCTTCATACTGACTATCGGAAATACTGCCCATATACCCCAGAATATGAGACGCCAGATTCTTGTTTGGATAATACCGCACTGTTTCTGATGCGATTTCTACTCCTTTGATGACATTGCCCATCTCTTCGATATAAGCAACCGTCTTATCGCAGACGCCGTTTGCAATCGTACTGGAGCGATATTTATTATATCCTGTATTCTTGATTTCCTCTCGAACGACAAAGATCTTTCTGGCTTCTCGATTAGAAAGCCGGTCTTTTTCAGAAAGAGCCTTGCCTTTCTCATCTTCATCCAGTTTATATTTACTGCGCAAAGCATAAAAAGCTTCCTTTGCCGTCAAGTCAGTACGTTTTACCGCATCTCCGTTCTCATCTTTCTCCACAACAGAAAGATCATACTTGCTGATAAAGGCTTCCTTTTTCGTATCATAGGTATAGGTCAGGCTGCGGATATTGATCGGAGGATAAACCCCATACGTTTCCTGCAGTTCTTTCATAGCTTCGAAACGATCCATCGACGGATCAATATCATATTTTTTTCGCAGGCATTGAAAAGCTTCTTCCGCAGTTGCTGTTTTTTTCAGTCCCAGGCTTTTTAGCCATTTTTTCTTATCGGAGTCATACGTATAGTAGAACTTTCCTTTGCTGTTGATCTTAATAGGAAAATTATCAATATACGTATCCCCATTTTTTTCCAGAAGTTTTACCAGTGCATATGCGGAACTGTTGATTTCCTCAGTACTTAAGCCACTGATGTTAAACGTCACGGTAAACACCTGCTTATTTCCTGCAAGAAGCCTGCCGTAACGGTCAAAAATCTGCCCCCTCGGTGCTGATGTCAACACTTCTTTCGTATTCTGACTGGTCGCTGCTTCCGTCCATTTTTCATTCTGAACCGTTGTCAGGATAAACAGACGCACACATAGAATCAACATCAGAATGACAATTGCAGCAACAACCTGAAAATATCTTGATTTTAATAATTTGTTGTTCATCTAAAATACCTGTCTTTGCGATACCTTATAACTTTCCGGATCAGCACCAGATATACAGCAGTAATAACTGCCATCGTATAAAGTGCTTCCCAAGGCAGCATTTTTAAAACGTACATAAATCCTGCCGGATTTCCTGCCAGCCGGTATAATCCCCAGTTTGTTCCATAATACAGCAGAATTGAGAGCAACGCAACCACCCACATGTTTATAATGTTTTCAATATTCGCAAACTCTCTGATCAATATGATAAAAATCGCCGTAAAAACAAGGGCAATCGGCATCGGTCCGACTACCGCATTGTAACAGAGGTCATACAGGCAACCAAACACAGCACCGAAAACGATGCCATACATTTCATTTTCATATAAAAATGAAAAAACAATGACCAGACCCAACATCAGATTTGGAGTATATCCTCTTATGCTGAACAGATTCAGCAATGATGGCTGGATAAGGAAAGCTACAAGGAAAAACGCTCCTGCTTTCGAATACTTCATATGATCACCGCAACCTTACCTAAACATTTAAAATTTACAACGCTTTCTACGGTAATTTCTTTTAAAAGCGTATTGCTGTTGTACGTAACTGTCTTTACGCTGCCGATTTCAAGTCCTGCCGGATAGGTCCCCAGTCCTGAAGTGATGATCGTATCTCCCTCTGAGATCAGAGCATCTGCATCAATCATGTAGCCACTGATTCCACCTTCTTCATTTCCTGAAACGACACCCAGTTGTTTTCTGTCTCTTGCCAGCTTGAAGCTTACCTTGCTGCCGTCATCGATGATAGACACCACTTTCGACCAGCCTTTTCCCGTGCTTTCAACCTTGCCTACCAAACCATCACCGTTGATAACCGCATCGCCTTCCTTGATGCCGCTCTCGGTTCCTTTGTCAATCGTAAAAGCATTGGTCCAGTTGGATCCGTCCATAGATATCAGATCCGCTGTCACAATATCAAATTTCTTTTTCGTATAGTCATAATTCAGAAGTCCTGAAAGATCCTGCAATTCTTCCAGCTGTTCCTTTGTCATGGACTCTTCTGACACTTTCAGTTTCAGCTCAAGGTTTTCTGCTTCCAGTTCTTCTACCTGCTTCTGCAGACTGCGGTAAGACAAAATCCCGGAAACGGTGTTTCTGATCCCATTTCCCACAGTCGAAAGTCCTTTGGACACAACCGATGCACCCTGGTTTGCAACTAAGCTTACCGGATTATCCTGAATTGCTGATGATACAGACACTGCAAAAATAATTCCCAGTGCCAGCAAAATTACCAGCAGCGCAGTTATTAACTTATGTTCTCTGATCCATCTCATAAATTCTGTCCATTCCCTTTTATCGCCCTAGCGAGTTTCATATTTTTTTCTGCCGTTGATCGAATACACCTTAAGCTTTTCAATGTTTTCCAGGCTCATGCCAGTACCCACAGCAACCGCTTCAAAGGCATTTTCTGCAACAGTAACGTCCATATCGGTTCTCTTCTTGATCAGTTTATCAAGATTTGCGATCATGCCGCCACCTCCGGAAAGAACCATCCCGTTTTCAGCAATATCAGCTGCAATTTCAGGCGGTGCTTTTTCAATAGTGCTCTTGATTCCATCAACGATAATATCAACAGATTCCTGCAATGCCAGCATAATATCTTTATTATTGACTTCCATTGTTTTCGGCAGGCCGGAGATAATGTCTCTTCCTCTTGCTTTCATGGTTTTGATGATTTCATTTCCGTTCTCGTCTACGTCCATGCAGGCACAGCCGATGTGGATCTTCAGTTCTTCTGCTGTATGTTCTCCGATCAGGAGAGCATGACGTTTTCTCATATATTGGATGATAGCTTCGTTCATCTTATCGCCTGCGTGACGGATAGATGTGCTTGCAACAATGCCTCCCAGTGCAATAATCGCGATATCAGACGTACCGCCTCCAATATCTGCAATCATGCAGCCCGTTGTTCCGTCAACAGGCATACCTGCTCCGATCGCAGCTGCCATCGGTTCTTCCAGGATGAAAACTTCGGTTGCTCCCATCTGTCTTACAATTTCTTCTACAGCTCTTTTTTCAACTTCCGTAACGCCGCTTGGAACACCGACAACAACACGGAAATTTCTGATCTTCTTTACGGCTAAAGCTGTTTCAAGGAACGATTTCAGCATATCTGCCGTTCTGTCAAAGTTGGAGATAACTCCATCCTGAAGTGGGCGGATAACCGAAATGTTTTCCGGTGCTTTTCCCAGCATTGCCTTCGCTCTTGAACCGACTGCAAGCGTCTTGCCGCCTCTGTTTTCAAAGGCAATAACGGATGGCTCGTTCAGAACGATCCCGCTTCCCTTCACAAAAATCAATGTATTCGCTGTTCCCAGATCAATTCCCATATCTTTAGCTTTAAAAAAACCACACATTTTAATACCTCCATTGTGCCGTCAAAATTCATGTTTTATTTTCAAGTTTGTCTGTCCGGCAGCTGGATTATTTTACATATACCCTTTACTTCGCATGCTGCAAAAGCGTCCATCTCCAATAATAATGTGATCGAGCACATTAATTCTCAAAAGCTTTCCACAGTCTGTCAACATTTTCGTCGTCTCAAAATCTTCGCCGCTGGGCGTAGGATCTCCGCTGGGATGATTATGTATAAAAACCACTGCTGCTGCACTTTTTTTGATTGCCTGGCTGAAAACTTCCCTCGGATGCACCAGGGTAGATGTCAATTCTCCAACTGACACTATTTCTGTTGAAACTATTTCCCCTTTTGCATTCAGAAGAAGCGCTTTAAAGATTTCTCTTTTTTCATAGCGCATGTCTTCCATAAAAAGATTTACAATATCTTCGGCTCCGGCAATTCCTATTTTTTTCTGTTTCGGTGCTGTAGAAATCCGTTTTCCCAATTCTACAGCTGCAAGAATGCGGACGGCTTTCGTTCTGCCGATCCCGCTGATCTTCATTAACTCTTCTGCAGAGCTTTCTGTCAGATACAGAATTCCCTGCGGATTCTGGCTGATAACTTCTTCGGCAACGCCGATAGCAGATTTATCTCTGCTTCCTGAACCGATCAGAATTGCCAGAAGTTCTGCGTTGGACAATGTCGTAATTCCTTTCGCCATGGTTTTTTCGACCGGACGCTCAGTTTCCGGCAAGTTTTTTATATTCATAAAAATTCCTTTCTTTTTCCACCGGAATTTTCATAAAATCTCATCACAGTTTACAGATCTGCTTGCTGTGACGAATCAGGCTGAAACTACACATAATACCACGTTAGATTATAACATTTTTTTAAAGCCGATACAAGCACACCGGCACTTTTTCTTTATGAAGATTTCAAAGTTAAACCTGTGAGATTATCATGAATTCTTTTTCTTCGGGATTCCACAAAAAAACAGGCGATTTCCGGATAAAATATCCAAAAACCGCTTTCGTCAATTAACTTTTCTTCTCTGTACACGCAGAGATGGCAGGGCTACCTGCTTTTCTGCTCCGCACAAACAAAGACCGTATACTTACCTGTTTTTTGTTATCTGCCAAAGTCTTCCATCAATTTACGAACGATTCTTATTGTAGATATGAAGAAGTCCCTTCAGGATCAAATCTCCGTCCAAGATCATTTTATGATTGCACAGTGGTGTGATCACTCCTGCAAGGCCGCCTGTTGCGATTACTGTGCATTCTTCTCCCAGCTCATTTTCAATCCGTTCGATCATACCATCCAGACTACATGCTGTCGAATACATCAAACCGCTTTTAATACAGTCTACCGTGTTGGTCCCGATCATTTTTTTCGGTTTCTCGAAATCAACCTTTGAAAGCTGCGATGTCGATCTGACCAGTGCCTCTGCTGAAATCGCCATGCCTGCAGTAATCATGCCTCCAATATAGGAACGAGTCTTGTCAATCACAGAAAAAGTAGTTGCTGTTCCCATATCAATAATGATCTGTGGCAGTGGATATTCCTGAATGGCACCGACTGCATCGGCGACCAGATCGCTTCCCAGTTGTGCCGGATTATCAATTTTAATGCTCAGCCCTGTTTTGATTCCCGGTCCGATCACGATCGTATCAATTCCTGCCAGTTTTTCGATTGCTCGTTTCAATGTATTGGTAATGGACGGCACAACGGATGACATGATTGATCCGCTGATCTGTCTCGGCGCTATGGCATACATATCCAATGCTGTTTTTATCATCGCTGCATACTCCAGATCCGTCGCTTCTCTTTTCGTTGAGATACGCTCTCTGAAAATCAGTTTTTCTCCACTGAAACATCCTAAAACTGTGTTTGTATTTCCTATATCTATTGCTAAAATCATTTTTTCCTCCGTGTTTTCGTAACTGCATGATGCAGGACGATTTTTCTGTTCAAAACATGAGTTGTGACAAGAAGCCATAATAGAACCATTATACGACCAGTTCCTGGCCAGCCCTAGGCTGGGGAACTGTAGCATAAGGTCTGTCTTGCCCCAGGTTTCTCACATGCGTGATTCAATGGTTCTTACATTGCGGCAACGCCGTGAATATAAGCGACAGAACTATTATACCATAAATTTATGAAACTTCTACATTTTTTTCGTTTAATATGTTATAATATATAAATTCTGTCGTATTTCATGCGGCATTCTTTGGGGCCTTTGATTGACAGACCCTCACAAACCTCAGAAGGAGACTTTTATTATATGTTATCAGGAAAAACCGTTGTTCTGGCTGTTACAGGAAGTATTGCAGCCTATAAAATGCCGAATGTGGCGAGAATGCTAAAAAAGCAGGGTGCTGACGTTCAAGTCCTCATGACGCAGAACGCAACGCAGTTCATAAATCCAATCACATTCGAATCTTTGACCGGTCATAAATGTCTGATTGATACCTTTGACCGGAACTTTCAGTATAGCGTGGAACATGTTGCACTTGCCAAGCAGGCAGATGTCGTCCTGATTGCACCGGCTTCTGCCAATGTGATAGGAAAAATTGCCTGCGGAATTGCTGATGATATGTTGACGACTACAGTCATGGCCTGTCCGTGTCCGAAAATTATCGCACCGGCTATGAACCACAATATGTATCACAATCCGATCGTTCAGGATAATATCCAGCGACTTCAGAATTTCGATTATACGATCATCCCTCCTGAAACCGGAATGCTTGCCAATGGCGATATGGGCGATGGACGTATGCCGGAAGAACACGTTCTGTATCAATATGTTTTGCGGGAAATTGCCTGCAAAAAAGATTTTGCGGAAAAAAAAATCCTGGTCACTGCCGGTGCTACCAGAGAACCGATTGATCCGGTGCGTTACATTACCAACCATTCCAGCGGCAAGATGGGCTGCGCTCTGGCAGAAGCGGCCATGCTCCGAGGCGCTGAAGTAACTTTAGTCTGCGGCAGCATGGAAGTTGCACCGCCGCCTTTCGTAAAGGTTGTGCCGGTCATGTCAGCGGAAGATATGTTCCATCAGGTTTCCTCTCTCTCATCCGAACAGGACATGATCATCAAAGCCGCAGCCGTTGCCGACTACACACCAACTGTCACTGCATCCAATAAGATCAAAAAAACGGACGGAGACATGAGCATCGCACTGAAGCGCACGGTAGACATTCTTAAATGGCTGGGACAGCACAAGCAGGAACATCAGATTATCTGCGGATTTTCCATGGAAACCGAAAATCTTCTGGAAAATTCCAAAAAGAAACTGGAAACCAAAAACTGCGACATGATCTGTGCAAACTCGCTGACTACAGAAGGTGCTGGTTTTAAGTCAGATACCAACGTCATTACCTTGATCTCAAAAGACAAAACCGAAAAGCTGCCAAAAATGACAAAAGAAAAAGCAGCACATTATATTTTAGATGCTTTAAAAAATCTGTAATAAATCCAGTCTTCCCTGCGCATACTATCCATGTAGACGTAAGGAGGATTAAAAATGAATCAGAATTGTTGCAATCAGACAATCAGATGCACTGTAAATCAGTGCGTTCATCATGAACATGCGAAAAACCTTTGCTCACTGGATGCGGTGACGATTGGCACACACGAAGCAAATCCAACGCAGGAACAGTGTACAGACTGCTTATCTTTCCAGGCTAAATAGAAATCGCATCATTCATGCAGGAGCTTTCCCTAAGGCTGTCGGCTGTCGTATTCTTACAGCCATGACTGCCGGAGCGAAAGCTCCTTTTCTTAATTGCGTAGGAAATATTGCTGGATGATATTTCCAAAATAACGGCAAAGGTGCCTTGCGGCGTATCTGCCATCCACGGCATGACGGCATGAACCGGTCAGACTGAATCAGCCTGTAAAAATAAGTACGGGCAATTCGGAGCAGGGGCAAGCACTTTGGGACACATATGCGCATATAGTAAAATTCTAAAGAGGGGGTTTTATCATATGAGCAGTTCTTTTCCCGGACCACTTACAGAAAAAGAAGAACAATACTATGTACAGCAATTAGAGCAAAACGACCCTGATGCCCGCCGGATCCTGATCGAGCGAAATCTGCGTCTGGTTGCACACATTGCCAGAAAATATATCAGTCCCGGAACCTGTCAGGATGACTTGATTTCTATTGGAACGATCGGGCTGATAAAAGCTGTTAATACATATACCGCTGCTAGATCCACCCGTTTGGCAACCTATGCTGCCAAATGTATCGAAAATGAAATTTTGATGAGCATTCGCGCCTCCAAGCGCATCAAGCAGGAGGTCTCGCTGAGCCTGCCTATCGGTACCGATAAGGATGGCAACGAGATCAGTTTCAACGATATCCTTGGTTCAGATGCAGATGAAATCGTCGATAATCTCAACCTGAAAATGCAGATTGGAAATCTCCGTCAGGCTGTTTCCACCGTTCTGTCTCCCAGAGAGCAGCTCGTCATCATCAAGCGCTACGGGCTGGACGGCAGTGATCCCCATCCTCAGCGGGAAATTGCCGCATCGTTAGGGATCAGCCGTTCTTACGTTTCCAGAATCGAAAAAAAAGCGTTGGAAAAACTCCGGGAAGCATTGAAAGAGAAATGATCAATGTTCAATTATTACTCAAATAGGCAAAAATTCCATGAAAGACAGGAAGTGCTGATGCTGATCCTGAGATTCCTTTTTCAAGCAAAACCGTAACCGCATAACGCTTGACATTCTGCCCGGAAGCATTCGGTAAAGTGCTTCCTGTTTTCTTATCTGATTCTACATCAAAGAAGCCGGTAAACCAACAGTTTTTTATATATTCCGATCCCCAGACAGTCTCGGCTGTCCCTGATTTCCCCCAGACAGGACGATCCCATGAAATATGGGATCCTGTGCCTTCTGTCATAACTGCACGCATCACCTCCTGAAGTTTTTCTGCTGTTTCCTCTGACAATATGCGCTCGCCTTCTCTGCCGGATAACATGCCGTCATCATATTCTCCGGTTGCCAGTCCTCGAAATTGTCCATTGCCGCCGGTCGTGCCAATGCTGTTGTCTTTTAAAATCTGCATTTCTGTTTTCAATCCACCGGTTCCGATTGTTGCTGTTATCTGATTGATCTGCAGCGGTGTTGCCAGCAGCTTTCCTTGTCCAATAGAAAGATTTGTGATATCACAGTCAGCAGATTCCGACACAGCTGGGAGGTTTCCTGCAGATTCTCCCGGAAATCCCGGCAGACAGTAATTTCCCATTCCCAGTTTTTCTGCCATCTGTAAAATATCTTTATATCCTGTTTTTTCTCCAAGCTTGGCGAAATAGCAATTACATGATTTCGCCATTGCTTCCGTCATGCCGAGTTCTCCATGGCCACCTTCCGGAGCAGTGCTGCATTTTACTGTAATTCCTTCCACAGTCACTTCTCCTTCGCAGCGGAATTTCCGCCCGATGTCGCACACACCATTTTCTAAAGCGGCTGCCGCCGTAACCAGTTTAAAAACAGAACCCGGAGGATAGGCCCCCTGTATTGCTTTATTGACCAGACAATCTTTTTCAGCATCGGACACCGCATTTGTCATATAGTGTTCCAGTCTGGTCGGGTCAAACCCCGGTGCCGATGCCATCGCCAGGATTTCGCCGCTAATGCAGTCAGAAACGATGCAGGCTCCGTTGGTTCCGGTCTGTGCAAGGAGTTTTTCACATGTTTCCTGCAATTCTTTATCCAATGTCGTTATCACGGATTTTGATGCCATGATGCTCTGATCTGCCTGCATAATTTGGGGTGGAATACCCGGAAGAATTTTTCCTGCCGCATCTGCCCAGACAGAAAGATAGCTGCCTGAGACTTTCAGCCTGTCCTCGCAAAAAAGCTCCAATCCCGAAACGCCTTTTTCCTCTGCTTCGTTTAAGTAGCCGATCAGATGCGCTGCCGTCTGATTTTTTTCATATCTGCTCTGAAGCCGGAAAACATAGGCTTCGTAGTCATCTTTCAACGTCTGTGCAAGGCTTCTGTCATAAGTATCGCTTCGATAGATACGATAGACCTCCGATGACCGGGTAATATCCGTAAGCAGTCCCTTCTCTTTCATCTCAGTCAGCCTGCGGTCTACTCTGCCTTTACTGATAATATAATAATACTCATAGTTATTTCCTGTCAGAGCCTCCCCATTTCGATCAAAAATCTGCCCCCTGGTATCCAGTCCCTTGACCGGAATACCATATTGCGATACTGCAGCCTTGCTGAACTCTTCATGACAGAAAACCTGAATATAAAAAAGCCGTCCGGAAAGCAGCAGAATGAGAACAACTGCCGCTGCAAATAAAATCCGGATTCTCCCGGCAGCCCTGCATTTTTCCGGATCTGCATAATTCCTGATTCTGGGCATAAAAAAAACCTCCCCTGAAAATATTTTCTCCAGGGAAAGCTTGTCTATACATTTTTTTCAGACGGTATTTTCTATATACTATAACTATATATCCTGATATATACCGGATACAGCCCTAAAAGGATTGCTGCCTGCTGCTTTTCACTTATTTCCGTTCACAACACCGCAGATATAGTCTACGACCTGTTCAATGCTCATATGCGTACTGTCAATTTCCTCTGCGTCTTCTGCCTTTCGAAGAGGCGTTACATCCCGATGCATATCATTGTAGTCTCTCTGGCGGACCTGCTCAAGGATCGTCTCAAAATCGGTTTCCGTTCCCCTTTCTTTCAGTTCCCGGAATCTGCGCATCGCTCTTTCCTCATCGGCTGCCGTCAGATAAAATTTATATGGTGCATTCTTTAACACAACGGTTCCAATGTCCCTGCCATCCATGATGATGCTTTTCGATGCTGCCATCTTCTGCTGAAGCTGTACCAATTTACTGCGGACAGAAGCAAACGCCGAACACTGCGATGCTGCTTGTGAAATTTCCTGTGTGCGGATCAGTTCTTTTACGTTTTCTCCGTCCAGGAAAATATCTCCTTTCGAAAAGTCAATCTCTGTATCTGCGAGCATTGCCGCCAGTTTTTCGTCCTCAACCATGGGGATCCCTTTTCGAATCATCTTCAACCCGACAGCCCGGTACATAGCCCCCGTATCGATATAGTCGATTCCCAGTCTCCTTGCTACTTCTTTGGCGATGGTAGATTTTCCGGCGCCACTTGGCCCGTCGATAGCTATCTGAAAAATCTTCTCTGTCATTCTTTTGAATCCTGCTTTCCGATTAGTTTTTCAATTTCCTTTACAAATGTGTTCACATCTGTAAACTGTCTGTAAACCGATGCGAAACGAACATAGGCAACTTCATCGACTTTTTTCAGCTGCTCCATGATCAGCTTTCCGATGTAATTGCTGTCCACTTCCTTTTCCATGGAGTTTGCCAGCTGCCGTTCCACTTCATTAACCATTTCCTCCATCTGCGGCAGAGAAACCGGTCGTTTCTGGCAGGCCTTCATAATTCCGTTTAAAACTTTACTCCGGTCAAACTCTTCTCTTCTAGCGTCTTTCTTGACCACCATCAGAATCGGTTCTTCCACTTTTTCATATGTCGTAAACCTTCTGTTACAGTTGTCACAGCCTCTGCGGCGTCTGATGGCATGTCCCTCTTCTGTTGGTCTGGAATCAATGACTTTCGTATCCGGATGATCGCAAAATGGACATTTCATAGGGTATCCTTCCTTCCTGCATTGTGTCAATTATTTATAATCATACCACATATAGTATGTCCATTTCAACTCTTTTCATCAATTGTATCATCGAACATTGTTACAAATCCGCCTGCTGCCCCTGCCGAAGTTCCCTCCATATCCACCAGGATTACATCGTCTCCGACCGTTCTGACCCGTTCCCACTGGATCAGCGCATCCGTTTCCCCTTTTGAAAACCAGCCGAAAAGGCCCCGCTCTCCGGGAATAATAATCCCTTCGATGGTGCCTTTTTCCAGATTAACCTCAATATCGGAAACAAATCCCAGACTCTTTCCATCGCTGATATTAATCACTTCTTTATTTTTCAGCTTGTCTGTGCTCAACATATCTTGTCCTCCCGCTTTTCTAAGCATCTCTTCTGCTTAAATATATGCGCAGCTTTCTATAATATGCCTCGCAAAACACATCCTCCCGGCTAAGTTATTTCGCCTGAAAAAATTATTTTACCGGGTAAACTGAGCTTTCTGTTTCAGGACCTTTCCTGCTCTGAAAAGGTTTTATCTGAAATCATTTTTCGACGGCAACAATCTTGTAATATGCCTTTGATGTGATCAGGTAAACGATAACATAGAAGGCAGCAAACAGCAGGAACGATGTCAATGTAGTACCGATAAGAAGCGGCACATTGAATACTCCTAGTACCCTGATCATAAGCCTGATGATATGAAAAGCAGCTGCAATATGGATGCCTGCACCGACCAGCGGAATGAAGAATACCGTCAGTACCTGATACCGTATGGACTTCCGGATTTCCCGGTCACTCATGCCGACCTGGCTTAAAATATGGAAGCGTTTTTTATCATCATACCCTTCTGTTACCTGTTTATAATACATGATCATGACCGTAGCGCCCAGGAATGCCATGCTGAGCAGGATTCCCAGGAAAAACAGGCCACCATACAGATTTACAAATTCTTGTGATGCCTGGATTTTCGTCCGGGATCCCAGGTTCAGGCTCGCATAATGAGGTTCATTGCCTCCGTAAGTGCCCAGAATCAGGAATTATGCAGATCCGGAAAAATGCAGGGCT
>CAKQVC010000013.1 GCA_934277655.1 uncultured Clostridia bacterium | reverse complement strand
GTCCATCAGCCTTTCCCGTTTTATCCTGAAGCAAACAGATAAAATGCTTCCCTATTTTTTCAGTTTGATTGAATCCGCGCTGCTTCCGTCTTGACTTGTGGATTGGAACCGGCACAACCCAGTCTGCGCGCAGCAGCCTTTGGGCTGCCGGGTCGCCAGCGACCCGGTCGCAGAGGATTTCTGCGATGCTGCGCGCCACGTAAGTGTGTCCGTTATATTTCAGCTCGAAAATCAGGCGCCTGCTATAGAGTCCGTAAAAAGCACAGGCGCTGGCAGAATCCAGATAGACCGGCCGCTTCCAGTGCTTTCCTTCTGCATCCAGATTGATTTCTATCTGTCCCCAGCGTATATGCCGGATGCAATGGTCACACAATGCATATGTCCGGGTATGGTCAATATATTTCCCACAACAGATGCAGTATGTCCCCATCGGAAAGAAAAAATCTGCTGTCTGCTTCCATATTTTTCTCAAGATCCGGTCCCTTTCTTTTTTTATTTCCACTCTTTTCTGAATCCGATATGTTTGTTTCTGTTTGCCACGCTCTAGTGTTCAATATTCTCTCAGATCATCTGATAAAGCCCCATCATCCTGCTTTTCAAACCTGAATTGCGGCTTCTGCTCTGATTATTGTCAACCATAGCATTCAGATACGCCGGATTTCCCACGATATATACTTCTTTTTTTCCTCTCGTGACAGCTGTATAAACAAGACTCCTGGTAGCAAGAACCGGCGGGAACCACGTCATCGGCAGGATCACTACCGGAAACTCGCTGCCCTGGCTCTTGTGAATGGTAATGGCATAGGCTAGTTCCAATTCATCCAGCTGCACATACGCATATTCTACCCACCGCTCATCGTCAAACAGGACCGTTACCGACCGCATCTCCATATCAACACTCTTGATGATCCCGATTTCGCCGTTAAAAATGCCTTTGCCTCCTGTCTGCGTTGGATCCTTCGGACAATTATACTCAATCCGATAGTCGTTCTTTATCTGCATGACCTTATCGCCGACACGGAAGATCCGTGAGCCGAACGCAAGCTCTGCCTTCCCCTGCATCGGGGGATTAAAAACCTCCTGTAATTTCAGATTCAGGTTTGCACTTCCTAAAATACCTTTCTTTACCGGGGTCAGAACCTGCACATCCCTCATAGGATAATGTTTTGCGACATCGACGATCTTATCCAGGATGTCAAGCTGTTTGCTGGCTGCAAGCAGATGAAAATCTCCGCTGTAGTCCGGATAAAGACCTCTGTTCATTCGATGTGCATTGACGATAATCTGGCTTTCGCCTGCCTGCCGGTAAATCTCCGTCAAACGGGCCGTAAAAAAATATTCGCTGTCGATCAGATCTGCCAATACGTTTCCAGCGCCTACCGATGGCAGCTGATCCGCATCGCCTACCAGGATCAGCCGTGTTCCCGGAAGGATTGCATCGCAGAGGGCCTCTGCAAGGAGCAGATCCAGCATGGAAGCCTCGTCAATGATCACAGCCTGGCAATCAAGTGGCTCAAACTCATTTTTGCCGAAACGCATATAACCTGTCATCTCATCATAGGAATACTCTAAAAGCCGATGCACCGTGCATGCAAAATGGCCGCTGGTTTCCATGACTCTCTTGGCTGCACGTCCGGTAGGTGCTGCTACCAGCACTTTCATGCCGCCGCTTTCCAGAACCGACAGGATCGCATTGATGATCGTAGTTTTCCCGGTTCCCGGACCGCCTGTGATAATCGAAACTCCGCTGAGAAGTGCATTTTCGACTGCTTTCTTCTGCTCCGTCGAAAGTGTGATCCCGCTGGCAGTTTCTGCCTTGCGGATTAATGCAGGGATGTTACCGCCTACCGGTTTCAGTCCGCCCGTTGGGTTTTCCAATCCCGCAAGCTTCTTGGTAATACTGCACTCCGCCTTATAGTATCCATAAAAATATACTGCACGGATTCCATTCAGATCCGAAAGCTGCAACCTGCCATCAAAGACCATGTCCTCGATAACATCCTCGACCAGTTCGCTGTTTAGTTCTAATAATTTTCCTACATTTACCACCAGTTCTTTCAGCGGTGCATAGGAATGCCCCTCTGAAAGATATGCCCGCAGCCCAAATTCAACGGCCGCCTGCAGACGATATGGATTTTCCGGCTCCATGCCCAGCTGTGCAGCCACCTGATCGACCTTCTTGAATCCCATTCGAGGGAAGTCTTCCAGCAACCAGTAGGGATTATCCTCCGTCAGGGAAACAGCTGCTTCGCCTACCAGATCAAAGATTTTGATGATATAATAGTTTGAAAATCCCAATCCGCGTAAAAACAAAGTTACCTCAGGGGTTACCTGGCTTATTTTCGTGATACTGTCCACTGTTTTTCCCTGCATCGTGTCCTGTCTCCTTATGTTTTACAATATCTTCTACTTATGTTTTGCAGCACCTTCTACTTATGTTTTGCAGCACCTTCTACTTATTCGGGTCTGTTATTAACCGATGCTGTTAAGCGATGTTATCAAACAATGTTATCAAGCGATGGACTGCACGAATCTTCGATCGTTGAAATGACCAAATCTTCAAGTGATAGAGCACTTGCACACTCAGATAAACAGCCTACCTGAGCCATTTGATGTTCCGTGTCATCGCCGCCAGCTTGTTCCGTTTATATTTCCTTGCCAACGCCAGAAGCGCCTTCCGGTTATTGTCTGCAGGCCGGATATGCACGCTCTCTGTCAGCATGTGCAGCATCTTCCCGATCTCTTCTCCCTCACAGATTCCGGCATCTTTCAAGTCACTGCCGTCAATTGCAAGATCTTCGACAAAGATAGCCTCCTGTTTCCTCTTGATTTCATCGACCATAAACATTTTACTCTTGATCTTCGTATCCGAGAAATAATCGAAAACGATCCGCTGTGCCTTTTCCAGAGATGCCAGATAGTTATACCTGTCCCAGCCCCGCTCATAAATAAACTTTTTCAGTTCATGAGGCTGACAGGTAAAATACAGCTTCGGCATGTCCTTTGCAGCGTCCATCAGATGCTGCCTGGTTTCCTTGTCGTAGTTCATCCGCTCAATTGCCGCCTCCGCTTTTTTTCGGGACATGCACGTATACAAAAGTCCCAGACGCCGCTCCGGCACCTGCTGCGACCGGTCAATGTTCCGGCACAAAACCGACAGATCGCTTTTTTCTCTCCTTGTCAGGCTTGCAACGATTTCGTTGCCTAAGATCAGGTTTATGATCCCTGTATCAACGACCATGCTCAGCCCCTTCCCGGCATGAGGAGCTGCCATCAGTCTGACGAATTCCGTCCGCAGACGATCCGTGCTTACCCGCTCCAGCAACTCCCGGTTTGCCAGAATTGCCTCGTAAACATCCTTATGTAAATCAAAACCCAGTTCCGCTGCAAACCGCACTGCCCGCATCATCCGGATCGGATCCTCCTGAAAGCGCTCATCCGCCTTTCCGATCGTCCGGATCAGTTTCTGCCTTATATCCGCAATGCCTCCAAAGGTATCCACCACTTGATACCCATTGTCAGCGATCGCATTCATTGTAAAATCCCGTCTCGGCAAATCCTCTTCTATACTGCTTACGAAAACAACTTCATCCGGGCGGCGCCCGTCACTGTACACACCATCTTTTCGAAAAGTTGCGATATCAACGATTGTCCCCTCTTCTCCTGCAAAGTTTCCGTCTTCATCATATAGTTCTCTGATATTTTCAAGTCGCACAACACTGTATTTTTCACTGATTATTTTTGCTTCAGGAAACAGCTTCTTTAATTCTTCAAGCCCCGCAGATGTTGCAATATCCCAGTCATAGGGATGCAGTCCCAGAAGGCTGTCTCGAACACATCCTCCTACTGCGTAAGCCTGAAACCCTTTGTCCATCAGAATTTTAATGATCCTGCCTGCATCTTTCGGGAGTTTTACCATATTATTCCTCCTTTGGTCTGTAAATCTTTCGATTATCCAACGTCCAGATCTTCTCACTGAACCCG
Source organism: uncultured Clostridia bacterium (assembly GCA_934277655.1). Classification (GTDB taxonomy): domain Bacteria; phylum Bacillota; class Clostridia; order Peptostreptococcales; family Anaerovoracaceae; genus CAG-238. Next base: position 12,543 of record CAKQVC010000013.1, on the reverse strand, counting down.
CCCGGTTCTGCTGATTCCTGTGCTGCCTGCATATCAAACATTCTGGCATCCAGGATATCCAGGTAATGCAGCACCTCCGCTTCCGGGAACAATGGCTTCTTCGGACTTCCAAACTCCGGCTCATAATGATGAGCCAGTATCATATGTTCCAGCATGATTGCCTTTTCTCTCGGGAACCCCAGCTCCATCGTCAATCTGTCGATTACCTTCACCCCCTGTACAATATGTCCCAGCATCTGCCCTTCAAAAGAGTAGCCGGTTGCAATGCCGTCCTCTCCGGCTTCGATTTCTGTCAGTTTCTCCATGTCATGCAGGATAACTCCTGCAAGCACCAGATCACGATTCAGATTCGTGTAAACCTCGCATACTCTTTCTCCGGTCATGAGCATCCGCTTCATATGATAAAGCAGTCCTCCAAGCTGTGCATGATGATTCTTCTGAGCTCCCGGATAATACAAAAATTTCACTTTATTATCGGTCAGCACTTTCAGGCACAAACGTTTCAGATCCTCATCCTGAAATGCCGCCGCTGCATTATAAATATAGTCATACATATCCTGCGGATCTTCCGGCGCCGCTTTTAAGAAATCACGGATGACCTGCTCATCCGCTGGTACTGCCGGGCGGATTCTCTGGATCCGAAGCTGCAGCTGGCCTGCCCACTCCGTAACCAGACCCTTGATCTTAACCAGATCCTTTACCTTGATCTCTTTCAGTTTTTGATGTTCTTCCTCACTGACATCCCATTTCTTGGCCGAGATCTCGCCGCTGTTGTCCCCCAGCGTAACATCCAGGTACTGCTTGCCGTTAGAGCCGACTTTTACAGCAATCGCCTTTACCATAAAAAAGTCCATGACCTCCATGTCTTTTCTCAAGTCCTTGATATATAGTTCTTTCATTTCGTCTTCCAATCGTCCTCTCAATTCTCATTCTGCATGAAATATCGTTCTGATAGTTCAATAGTTTACCACAATGCCTGTCTTGCCGCAATACTTTCGCCAATTTTATGGTATTTTTTTCAATTTTCTCGCAAAATTTTCCGTCTCCGCTTTGTCCTCTTCTATGCATATGACCGCAACCGTAAGATCATCCCTCTCCCGGCTGCCATAGAATGATTCTGCTTCTGCAAGGATCATTGCTGCCAGTTTTCTCGGGCCTGGTACTGCCGCTGTCCTGTCCCGCTCACAGTTTCCAGATGAAATACCTTTGTTTTCAATATTCTCTCCCTCTCCCGGACAACTCGGATTCTTTAAGGCTCCTTCTTCTCCCGGACAGGCTGACCTGCTACCACATCGTGCCTTTAAAAAATCAATAAGCCACTGACCACTCATATCCTGCCTGTCTGCCTCTGTGATCCCATCGGAAACCATGATAATCCGGTCACCTGGCTTCAGCTGGACCAAAGTGTGCGTCAGCTGAAGTTTGGGAACCATTCCAACTGGAAGTGCCGGATGCTGTATTTTTCGTACTCGGTTTTCTCTTACCACAAAAGACGCTCCTGCACCCATCTTATAAAATTTCGCTTTTCGTTTTACCGGATCCAGAATCGTCAGATCCACAGTTGCGAAATCTTCCCTGCCTGGCTCTGTTTCGATCATATGCCGGTTAACTTCCCGAATACTCCGGACAACTGACATCCCACCCTTTAAATCCCTGCGCAGACGGTTTACAACCGCCCTGCTGCCGGCAGCTGCCTTCCTCCCCTTCCCCATCCCGTCCGACAGAATGAAGGCGAGTCTGCCACCGGGCAGCCTGCAGGAAATCACGGCATCGCCGCTGATTTCCTCTGCCGCTGCCTGTGCATATCCAGCTTTTGTGCACAGCCTCTGCTTCCGCAGAGAAAGCGGAAGCAGCTTTTTCTCACGAAAAAACTGCTCCTGTTTATGAAGCTCCCGAAGTCTCCTCTGCTTCTTTCTGATCCTCTTGTTCATAACTCTCCCCTTTTCCATCCATCATCCGCACCAGATGAACAAACTCGTCCACTGCTGCTGCCAGGGCTATCACTACACACACACCGCATCCTATATTGGCAGGTACAAATTTTAAACTGAAAGGAATCAGAAACAAGACAGCCCCCGCAATTTTATCTGCTGCCGTGTGCATCGCAATAAAACGATGAAACGCGATGCCGCCCACGATCAGCGTTTTTATCTTCCAATATGCGACCAAAGCCGCACCTCCGATTACCCATATCGACAGCTGCTCTGCGTACAATGGAAAAACCTTTATGATCATGACAATGATCAGCATCAGATCAGCACCGCTGTCAAGGACCTGCCCTGCCCGGCTTTCACATCCCAGTTTTCTTGCTGCTACTCCATCTAGCATGTCTGAAATCCCTGCAAACGCAAACACTACCAGGAAAGATTTGCTTTGCGGCTGCAGGATCAGCAGTATGATAGACAGTAAAATCCGCTGGTAAGTGATCAGATTCGCCGGATTCAGCACGCTCACTTTTTTTGAGGCTGCATAACTACCACCCTCTTGCCCATTTCCGATCTGAGCTGTTTTTATTTTTCCATCGTTTCGAGCATCGTCTTTTAGCGATTCATTCATTTTCCGCATCCATCCATCTAAATGAAATAACAAGTTTTGCAAGACCAATCAGTCGGCAATATTGAAAAAGACCTTTGCATTTTCATGCGTCCTGCAAGCAACCTCTTCATAAGGAATTTCTTTGATCGCCGCCACACGCCTTGCCGTATATTCCACATATGGCGGCTTGTTCTTTTTACCTCTATGCGGCTCCGGCGTCAGGTACGGAGAATCGGTTTCCACCAGCAGATATTCCAGCGGAACCGCTCTGACAACTTCGGTCGTCTTGCGGTTATTCTTGTAGGTCACAGGTCCTGCGATTGAAATCGTTGCACCCAGCTTAATATACTGTTCCGCAAGTTCCCGGCTTCCTGAAAAGCAATGAAGCAGCACACGTGCATCTTTCGTTTCTGTGCCATCCGGTCCTTTTCTCTTCGGAAACCATCCACACCTCTCATCACGAAATGCCCCTTCCTCTTTGAGAATATCCATAGTTTCCTGATCTGCTTCTCTGGAATGGATAACGATCGGCATCCGCAGCTTATTCGCCAGTTGGATCTGGCGCCTGAACCAGTAGCGCTGCTCTTCTGCCTCCGAATGATTGTAATGAAAATCCAGGCCAATTTCTCCAATAGCCTGTATTTTATCTTTTCGTGCCAGACTTTCGATCAAAAGGAGCATCTCCTCATCCATGGTTTTCGTGTCATGAGGATGCACACCAACGGCCCCATAACACCAGCTGAGACGCTGCGCATCCTTTACCGCCTGCAGTGAGCTGGGCAGATCAAACCCCACATCCATCATATATGCTACATCCGATGCTTCTATATCGTCTATTAACGATTCTCTTTCTTCCTCGCTAAACGTATCATTATTCAGATGAGCGTGCGAATCAAATAATATCTTCATTTTTCCACCTTTTTCGACATTTTCCCTAAGGACAGCAAAAGCAGAAGCCATCGGTCAGATGCCGCAGTCTTCCGCTTTTGGTTTTATACGTTTTATCTGATTTCTTTACCTGTTGTTTTCGCCGTCAAACCTGCCGGCTGCCGTATCTCTCAGCCCTGAACGAGAACAGAATCGTTCCGGCTTCCGTCCTGCTCCAGACGAAAACTCATATCAAGTAAAAAATCTGCTTACAATTACTGTACAGCTTCTCCATCCGGAGCTGTCGTTGTTACAATCTCGCATCTCTTACCGTTATCCGCAAACAGCAACATTCCCTTCGATTCCATGCCTCTCAGCTGGCGCGGCTTCAGGTTCGCAACAACGATAACCTTCTGTCCGACCATTTCTTCCGGCGTAAAATCTTCTGCAACACCGCTGATTACCTGACGGATTTCCGTTCCCATCTTAACCTGGAACACCAGAAGCTTATCGGCTTTCGGATGCTTTTCAGCTTTGATGATCTGACCTACACGGAAGTCGATCTTAGCGAAATCATCATACTCGATTTCAGGCTTTAACTCCAGTGGAATGTTCTCCGACTCTCCAGATGCCTTGGCAGCTTCTGCTTTCTTCGCTGCACTAATCTCGTGGAGAGCTTCCAGTTCCTTTTCAATATCAATTCTTGGAAAAATCGCATTTCCTTTCTTAACCTTTTCCTGGTACATCATTTCAAACTGGAATGCATCTTCCCACACCACATCTGCATACCACAGACCAAGCTGTTTTCTGATTTCTTTGGATGTTGTGTGCATGAACGGATGAATAAGGATTGAAACGATACGGATCGCTTCTGCCAAATTGTGAAGAACCGTATCCAGTTTCGCCTTGCTGTCTGCATCCGTATCCACTGTCTTAGCCAGTACCCACGGTGCCTTTTCATCAATATATTTATTCGCACGACGGACAACAACCCAGATTTCTTCCAGAGCCATATTGAAAGCAAACTTGTCCATCTGCTCTTCTACCTTTGTTCCTGCACTAACTGCTATCTGCTTCAGGTCTGCATCAATTTCATCTTCTGCAGAAGCTACAGCATTCGGTACAACACCGCCATTATATTTTTCAATCATGGATACAGTTCTGGATACCAAGTTGCCCAGGTCATTTGCAAGATCGTAGTTCATTCTCTTGAGCATTACCTCGTTGGTAAAAACTCCGTCCTGTCCAAAGGTGTACTCACGCAGAAGGAAATATTTCAGTGCATCAATCCCATAACGCTCGATCAAGATAACCGGATCAATGACATCATCGCCTTTGCTTGCCTTAGACTTGGAAACCTTTTCACCACCTAAGAGCAGCCACCCGTGTCCCAGAACCTGCTTCGGAAGCGGAAGACCCGCACTCATCAGCATTGCCGGCCAGATGATGGAATGGAAGCGTACAATCTCCTTGCCGACAAGATGTACATTCGCCGGCCAGTATTTATCATACAGTTCCCTGTCGTCCGGATAGCCTAACGCTGTAATATAGTTTGTTAAAGCATCCAACCATACATAAATAACATGTTTGTTATCGATCGGAACCGGAATGCCCCAGTCAAAGGTTGAACGGGAAATACATAAATCATCCAGCCCCTGATTGATGAATGCAATCATCTCATTGCGGCGGGATTCCGGCTGCAGGAAATCCGGATTTTTATCAAAAAGCTCCAGGAGTTTATCTGCATAATTGGACAGTCTGAAGAAATAAGCTTCTTCTTTCGCCGGCTGCACCGGTCTTCCGCAGTCAGGACAACATCCGTTTACCAGCTGGCTTTCTGTCCAGAAACTTTCACAAGGCGTACAGTACAATCCCTCATATTCGCCCTTGTAAATATCGCCCTTTTCATACATCTGCATGAAAATCTTCTGAACTCTCTCGATATGACGAGGTTCTGTCGTGCGGATAAAATCATCATAGGAAATCTCCATAGTCTTCCAGAGTTCCTTAATGCCTGCAACAATCTCATCAACGTAGGCCTGCGGCGTCACACCCTTTGCGTCAGCAAGAGTCTGGATCTTCTGTCCGTGTTCATCGGTTCCTGTCAGGAATCTTACATCATACCCGCAGAGTCTCTTAAATCTTGCCATCGCATCTGCCATAACAGTGCAGTAAGTATGCCCGATGTGCAAGTTAGAGCTCGGATAATAAATCGGGGTCGTGATATAATATGTCCCTTTTTTTTCTGTCATTTTCAAATTCCTCCTGGTCTCCTCTTCGAATGGGAAGAGGCAGATTTATTCGTTTATTCTTCTATTTTATCTGTTTCTTTGTCCGGCGGAAAAGCCTTTGTCATCCCTTTGTCCGTCAGTGCGATCAGCGCGATTCCTGCTGCCATGCCGACAGTCAGAATTCTCCCTGCTGTCCGGATTGCTTTAACAGTACCCTCTGCAATGCCTGTTTCTGTTGCAGGAACTTTGCCTTTATTCATCTTTATACCTCCTGTGCTGCACATAATCAACGATCAAGTTCGCTGCCTCCTCTTCTGTGATATAGCTACTGTTGATCGCCAGGTTGTAATTCTTGTATTCGCCCCACTTCTGTCCTGTGTGGTAATTATAATAGTTCTGACGTGCCTTGTCATAGGTATTGATCAGTTCTTTGATCTTTTCTTTCTCATCGCCATAAACATTTACTGCTCTTGCCACGCGGTCTTCGTATTCCCCATATATGAAAATATTGGTTACGCCAGACATTTCCCGGAGAACATAATCGGCACAGCGTCCAACGATAACGCCCTGTCCGGTATTTCCGATCTCCTTAATAACCTGAAACTGTGCCAGAAACAGCTTTTCGTTTACAGAAAGATTCGCACTTCCCATTCCTTCATTGAAGCTAAGTGCCGATGCCAGATTATACGCAAAACTGTTTTTTGCTCTGAGTTCTGCGTTCTCGATCATTTCCTCCGAATAGCCGCTTTCCTTTGCCGCAAGCTCAATAAGCTCCTTATCATAAAACGGTACATTCAGTTTTTCAGCAAGCATTTTACCGATAATACGTCCACCGCTTCCATATTCTCTGCTGATGGTTACTAACTTTTTCAAATCTTCTACCTCCTTGACTTTCCCCACAAAATCTTCCGTCCGCCGTCTTTTTCTATGCAGATTTCGGTTTCGCTTTTACTCTTCTACAAACGCATCGTAGATCGCACGTATTGCAGTTTCAAAGTGCTTATTTTCCACACCTACAATAATATTCATCTCGCTGGAACCCTGGTCGATCATGCGGATATTTACATTCGCATCTGCCAGTGCCGTAAACAGTTTTGCCGAAACACCCGTTCTGAAAGTCATTCCGTGCCCTACTGTTGCAATCAGCGCCATATTTTCAAACACATCAATGCTATCCGGACGCAGCCTTGTCTTAAATTCCTCCAAAATATCATCCAGTCTGCCGTCGATGGATTTGTTGGACATTACCACTGATACGGTATCAATGCCGCTCGGCAGATGTTCAAAATTAATATTATAGTCATCCAGAATGCCCAGAATCCGTCTTACAAATCCTCTTTCACTGCTCATCATATTCTTATACAGCCCAATTACAGTAAAATCCTTGCTTCCTGCAATACCTGTAATGATATTCTGCTGTTCAGCTTCCGTTTCACTGACTTCCGCTGTGATGAACGTTCCTTCTGCCTCCGGCTCATTGGTATTTCTGATATTGATCGGAATGTTCGCCATTCTTGCCGGATAGATTGCATCTTCGTGAAGAACGCTGGCACCCATATAAGAGAGTTCCCTCAGTTCTTTATACGAAATCGTACGTATTTGCTTTGCTTCCGGAATGATCCTTGGGTCTGCCATTAAGAAACCTGACACATCTGTCCAGTTTTCATAAACATCAGCACCGACAGCTCTTGCGACCAGCGCGCCGGTAATGTCAGAGCCGCCTCTGGAAAATGTTTTCACAGTGCCATCCGGATAACTTCCGTAGAATCCTGGTAAAACAGCTCTTTCATGTTTTGCCAGCTCGTCTCTCAATGCTCTGTCGGTTTCTTCGGTCATCAACTTTCCTTTTGTATCAAAGCAGATCAAGCCTGCAGTATCTACGAAATCATAACCCAGATAAGCCGCCACCAGAATTGCATTCAAGTATTCTCCTCTGGATGCGATATAATCAGCGGTAGGGTTTTTCATCAGGTTTTCTCTGATCTCATTAAGATATTTCATCAGATCAACTTTAATGCCCAGATTGATTTCAACAGCCATGTATCGATCTGCCACAACCTGAAATAACTGGTCATATGGCAGGTTATGATCAATATGTGATTTACACAGGTACAAAATATCCGTTATCTTGTTATCTGTCTCGTATCTTTTGCCCGGTGCGGATACCACGATGTATCTTCTGTCCGGATCCTGGTCTATGATATTTTTTGTCTTAGTCAACTGTATGCCGTCAGCAACAGACGAGCCGCCGAATTTTGCGACTTTTATGCCCATTTTGAGTGTACCTCCTAAATTTGTTATGTATCCTTCTGTATATCTTTATATTTTATAACAAATTTCAGACATTTTCAAGTGTTCTACACACTAAACGGATAGAATTTCCTGTATTTTTTTGATTGCTTCTTCAATCAGTTCTGATGTTGACTTATCACTTGCACCGATGACAATATTATTACATTTATTCACAGGTATCAAAATCTTTGCTGCACCGCTCTGTCCAAGAGCAACTGCCATTTTCGGCGTAATTTCTCCAAGCAGAGAATCTGCAATGACAATACCGATCGGACCCACGATAATGTCTGCGCTTCTGGCGGCTACGATAACAGCATTTTCCCCGGTTGCTCCTCTGTCAGCACCAGCTTTCAACATATTAGCAGTGGCTATGGAATTCGTTCCGACCGCAATGATTTCTCCGTCTGCCTGCAGCCTTTTGACTGCTTCTACCATCTGTTTTCCCAACATTCCGCCTTGTCCGTCAATGATCAAAATCGTTTTCACTTTTTCAGATCCTCCGTCTTTTCTTTTCCTTTACAGTCTTCTTTGCCCTTCGGCTGCAATTCGTCGTCCCAATGTTCTTTCTTGATATCTTCAATCAATTTCCTGCTGTTTTCGTCAAGCTGATCAAGCAGTTCTTTTCTTTTTCTCTTTTCAGTTCTTTCACGGGCTTCGAATACTTTCAGCTTCAGCTGTGCATTAAATATCTTCGCCATCCGTGGAATATCCGCTTCGGAATCCACTTCTGCAATCTGTGCGATTTTGACATACGCATGATACCAGCTGCCTTTGATCCGGTCAAGAATCAGCTTGCTGCACATTCCTGGATCGGCGTCTGATTTCAGCATGTATACACGAAGGATCATCAGATTTTTCGGTAATACTTTAATCTCAAATACACATTCGTTAAGCTTCATTCCAATCAGAACCAACTTCAGATCCTCGATGATCCTCTCGCAGATTATGGTTTTACTGCCGTAAATACAGATAACCACAAATGCCACACACGCCAGCAAACCCAGGAGAACTGACGGAACCATCCCGAAAGCCTCTGCCGTGACATAGCTCATCAGCATTCCCAGCGGGATTCCTGCCCATTTTAACTTATTAATTCGATTTGCCTTCTTTTCTATTGCTTCCATACCTACCTCTCTTACTCCTATTATTATATTCGCAACCGGACTTTCTGGCAATAGCTCTTTTTTTTCAATCTTGTTTATGGTAGAATATTATCAATAATTTGCTGCCTTTCCCGGCAGCCTGTGGAGGATATGTATGAATTTATCAAAACCATTAAACAAATATTTTGATCACACTTTATTAAAGCCGGAAGCAACAGGCTCTCAGATTGACCAGCTCTGCGCAGAAGCTGCGAAGTATGATTTCTACTCCGTATGCGTCAACACCTGCTATGTTTCCCGCTGCAAGAAAAATCTGAAGGATACTGACGTTAAAATTGCAGCTGTTGTCGGTTTTCCTCTTGGTGCATGCACTACAGCTGCGAAAGCCTTTGAAACAGAAGAAGCCGTAAAAGCCGGTGCATCTGAAATCGATATGGTATTAAACGTAGGCGTTTTTAAAGATGGCAAAGATGACTATATTAAAGAAGACATTGCTGCCGTAGTGAAAGCAGCAGAAGCACATGGTGCAATTGTTAAGGTCATTTTAGAAACCTGCCTGCTTTCCAAACCGGAAATCGAAAAAGCCTGCCTGCTTTCCAAGGCTGCTGGTGCACAATTTGTTAAGACATCAACCGGATTCAACAGTGGCGGTGCTACCGTTGAAGATGTCGCTCTTATGAAAAAAACGGTCGGCGATACTATGGAAGTGAAAGCCAGTGGCGGCATCCGCGATTATGAAACCGTTATGGCCATGATCGAAGCCGGTGCTGACAGGATCGGTGCTTCCGCTTCTGTAAAGATCATGGAAGTCTATAATCAGAAGTAGTCAGTCCCAAACGGCATGCTTGTAGATTCCCTGATCGCATAGAAGGCGTTATCGCCCCATCCTCTCACTCCGCCGGATGCACAAAAACAGCGTTTTCTTCCATTGCCTGTCGAAAACGCTGTTTTTCTTTTTTTATTTTCTTGTCGCCTTAATTATCTTGCTTGATTACCAGCCTTACAGGAGAGTCTGAAGCAAAAGCTGGATTCCCCAAAGGTTTCTGTATCTTCCCTTTTCCTTTTCATCTCTCTTGCGTCATGAACCTACAGACCTGCCTGCTGTTTTAAAGTTTCGGCTTTATCTGTATGTTCCCACGGAAGATCGACATCAGTTCTTCCGAAGTGACCATAAGCTGCAGTCTGTCTGTAGATCGGTCTTCTTAAATCAAGGTCACGGATGATTGCTGCCGGCCTGAAGTCAAAATTCTTTTCTACCAGTTCTGCGATCTTATCATCGCCGATCTTGCCTGTTCCGAATGTATCAACGAAAATAGATACCGGTTTTGCAACACCGATCGCATAAGCAAGCTGGATTTCTGCCTTATCTGCAAGGCCTGCTGCTACAACATTCTTTGCAGCGTATCTTGCAGCATAACTTGCGGAACGGTCAACCTTTGTAGGGTCTTTCCCGGAGAATGCACCACCGCCGTGACGTGCAGCTCCGCCATATGTATCTACGATAATTTTACGGCCTGTTAAGCCGGAATCTCCGTGAGGTCCGCCAATTACAAAACGTCCAGTCGGATTTACATAATATTTCGTCTCATCATCTAAAAGTTCTGCCGGAATGATCGGTTTGATAACGTGTTCGATCAAATCTTCCTTAATCTGTTCCTGGGTTACATCCGGATCATGCTGTGTAGAGATCAGAACGGTATCAATTCTCTTTACCTTATGTCCATCATATTCTACCGTAACCTGGGTTTTGCCATCCGGTCTCAGATACGTCAGGGTTCCATCCTTACGAACATCCGCCAGTCTCTTAGCCAGCTTATGTGCATAGGAAATCGGAGCCGGCATCAGCTCAGGAGTTTCATTGCAGGCATAGCCGAACATCAGTCCCTGGTCTCCTGCACCGATTGTATCGATGGTTGCTTCATCTGTCAGGCTTCCGTCCTTGTACTCCAGGGATTTATCAACACCCATTGCAATATCGCCGGACTGTTCATCGATTGCGGACAGGACTGCACAGGTATTGCCGTCAAAACCATAATCGGATCGGTCATAACCAATGTCCAGAATTACTTTTCTTACGATCTTCGGGATATCCACATAGCACGTGGTTGAAATTTCGCCCATTACCATAGCATAGCCGGTTGTTGTTGTTGTTTCTGCAGCAACTCTTCCATATGGATCTTTCTCAAAAATAGCATCCAGAATCGCATCGGAAATCTGGTCGCAGATCTTATCCGGATGTCCTTCGGTTACGGACTCTGATGTAAATAACTTTTTCATTTGTTGTCTACCTCCCATATAATATTCAATATATCCTTATCACCGCAGCCGCAGTGACGTTTCCTTTCACGTCTTATATATACATATACCACCGCTGCACAGAAAAAAACCTCTCCTTTCTAAAAGAGAGGTTAAAAGTCTGATTACTGACCTTTCCTCATCTTTCAGAATCGCTTTGATACAGGCAGCTACCTGATCCAATTCTGTAGGATTTAGCACCTTTTCTACTTCCATAAAGGAAATACCTAGGTTGCCGGGCGTCTTCGGGCCTATTCCCTCAGCCACTCTCGATAAGGATTCTATTCTGTTTTTCCTGCATTCTCTGCAAGTCTTTACATATCATATACTTTTTCGTTATGCTTGTCAACAGAAAACTTTTGGGCAAATTGCCTCATTTGTCAGATTTTCAAACAGCATCCCATTACCGGCTGCACACCACCCTTCTCCTGCAGCATATGCTCTTCTCTTTTCACAACTTTTACAGCAGTTTCAGCTTCTCTGTCGCTGTCTTTGCCTCGCTTCTCCGCTTGACACCCAGTTTCTGCAAAATATGGCTGACATGACTTTTGACGGTTGAAAGCTTTATATTCAAGATCTCGCCTATTTCTGTATTGCTCTTATCCGCACACATGAGCCGCAGCACCTGCATCTCCGCAGACGTCAGCATCTCCACATCCAAGGTCGTCGGCCGGAGAAAATCCGGATAATAAATCGCCTGCATCCTGGCTTTTTCCGTCACTGACTTTAAAAATTCCTGATCTTCCTGCCACTTGGTTATTTTCAGCATCGGCAGGATTGCTGCACCATACTGGCTGATCGTACGTATAAATCGATAGGGCAATGCCAGTGACAAGGCTTCGCAAAGCATTTCGTCCCAATTGTTATCATTAAGTCTATATTTTGCGATCGCCGTAATCAGTTTCATGTGGATTCGGTCAATCGTCCTTCCACAGACTTTGCAATAGTTTTCCAACGGTGCCAGTGTCAGCAACGCATTTTTTTCATTTCCCTGCATCACTTCTACCATCGCCTGGGTCAGATATTGATACCGTTTCATGACATTAAGATGAAGAGGATCTTTTGGTGCCTGCTTGTGGTACCAGTGCTGCACATATTCTTTATCCCCGGTCCGGAGTGCGATCCTGCAAAGCAACGCATCCATGTTTGAGAAGGGTGAGGATATATCGTCCAGAATGTTGGGATTTATTTCGGAATTCAGCCAGATACACAGAGATGGC
>CAKQVC010000012.1 GCA_934277655.1 uncultured Clostridia bacterium | reverse complement strand
CACAGACAATCGGTGCAGTGGCACATGTGGCACACGGAGAAGCGAATGCGTTGCTTCTTCCGTATTGTATGAAGAAAAATGCGTCGGCATGCCCAGACAAATTCCGCGATATCGCAGTTTGGCTAGGAGAAGATGTAAGCAGCCTTACAACAGAGCAGGCTGCAGAAAAAGCGGCAGAAGCAGCGTTCCGGCTGGCAGAAGAACTTAAGATTCCAACGAAACTAAAAGAGACAGGGGTTACCAGAGACATGTTTGACGATATCATCAAAGGCACGATGGGATATCGGATGCTTGCTATCAATCCAAAGAAGATCACAGAGGAGGATGTTCAGGATATTCTGGAAGAAGCTTTTGAATAATCGCAGACAGAAGGCTTGAGAAACACCATATTTTATCACGATTACAAGAATCAAAACAATCAAAACAATCAAAATGAGAAATAGAAAGGAAGTGGATCACAGATGAGAATTGAGAACCATCCCATTCTCGAAACTTTCGAAAAAGGCAGAGAAGTCCAATTTACCTATGATGGCCAGGAAATGACCGGATATGAAGGTGAACCGATCGCAGAAGCCCTTCACGCAGCTGGTGTTATGGTACATCGCTATACGACGAAAAAGCACGAACCCAGAGGCATGTTTTGTGCCATCGGCAGATGTACGGACTGCGTTATGATTGTAAACGGAAAAACCAATATCCGTACATGTATCACGCCATTAGAAGAGGGAATGGTCATTGAAACACAGTATGGAACAGGAAGCAGGGAGGATGCGGAAAATGATAAAACATTATGATCTGATCGTTGTCGGCGCAGGTCCTGCAGGACTTTCTGCAGCAATCAAGGCAGCCGGCTGCGGCATGAAAGTTATCGTATTTGATGAAAACCAGCGTCCGGGAGGGCAGCTGTTCAAACAAATTCACAAATTTTTCGGCTCGAAGGAGCATAAGGCGAAGATCAGAGGCATCCGTATCGGCGAAGAGCTGCTGGCAGAAGCAGAAAAAGCTGGTGTGGAAGTATCTTTAAATTCCATCGTCCTGGGTTTGTACAATCTGAAAGGTGTCTCGGTTATGCGCAACAACCAGATTGAACATTTCCGTGGAGAAAACGTGATTATCGCTACCGGTGCTTCCGAAAACGTGGTTCCCTTCGAAGGATGGACAACGCCGGGCGTGATCGGTGCAGGAGCAGCGCAGACCATGATGAATCTTCATGGTGTCATGCCAGGTAAGAAGATCCTCATGGTAGGAACCGGGAATGTAGGTCTGGTAGTAAGCTTCCAGCTGCTTCAGGCAGGATGCGAGGTAGCTGCGGTAATCGATGCGGCACCGAGAATCGGCGGATACGGCGTTCATGCTGCAAAAGTAGCACGGACCGGTGTGCCATTCTACCTTTCCCATACTGTCGTAAAAGCCGAGGGCGGTGATCATGTTACAGGGGTAACCATTGCAGAAGTTGACAGCAAGTTTAAGCCAATCCCGGGAACCGAGAAGCATTTTGATGTGGATACGATCTGCATGGCTGTCGGTCTTTCCCCAATGTCTCAGCTGACCAGAATGGCCGGCTGCAAGATGGTGGACAATGGTGGTGCAGTTCCGGAAAAGAACGAGTATGGCGAAACTTCTATTCCGGGAGTCTTCGTTGCAGGAGATGTGGCAGGCATTGAAGAAGCAAGTTCTGCCATGATAACCGGACGGATTGCGGCTCTTGGAGCAGCCAGAAGAAGCGGATACCTGGACGAGGAAGATTTTGCGGGGCAATACAAAGAATGCGTAGATTCTCTGAATCAACTGCGTCAGGGCATGTTTTGCAAGGCGAATAAAGGCAGAACGGACATCGTCACAACAGAAGAAGGCTACCCGCTGTCCATGTCGCTGCTTACCAGAGGATATATGACAGAAGAAGAACTGGCAGAGTTTTCAGCGTTAGATGCTCATCAGGCAGGTGTTCATCCAGTCATCGAATGTACGCAGAATATTCCGTGCAATCCATGCCAGGAAGCCTGCAAGTTCGGATGCATTTCGGTAGGAACCAATATTACCAATCTGCCGGGAGTGATCGCTGAAAGCAAATGCACTGGTTGTGGCATGTGTGTGGCTAACTGTCCAGGGCAGGCTATTTTCCTTATTAACGAAGATGCAGGAGATGGTTTTGCGACGGTAACGCTGCCGTATGAATTTTTACCTGTTCCGGAGAGCGGACAAAAAGGCAGAGCACTGGGTCGTGATGGGCAGGCAGTCTGCGATGCAGAAGTTGTCAGCATCAGAACCAGCAAGGCATTCGACCATACCATGCTCCTGACGATGAAGGTTCCAAAGAAATATGCGGGACAAGCCAGATTTTACAAGCCTGAAAAGGAGGACAGATAGATGAAAGACTATTTAGACAGAACCTTTGATTTAGGACCGTACATTCCGGAGCCGGATGATGATCTGATCATCTGCAGATGTGAAGAAATTACGAAAGGCGAAATCAGACAGGCTATCCATGAAGGCATGTTTACGATGACAGAGGTAAAGCGCTATCTGCGGACCGGCATGGGACTGTGTCAGGGACAGACCTGCGGACGGCTGGTAAAAAATATCGTGCAGAGTGAACTGAATAAGCGGATCTCAGCGGAAGCCGAGAATACAGCAAGAGCACCGATGCGGCCGATTCCAATGGATATATACGGAAAGGAGGCAGAATAAATGACAGACGTAAAATGTGCAGATATGATCGTGGTCGGAAGCGGCATTGTGGGAAGTTCCACCGCCTATTATGCATCAAAGAAAGGTATGAGCGTCATCGTACTGGATAAGGACGGCGTGATCGGAAATGGTGCATCTAGCCGCTGTGGCGGCGGTGTGCGTGTATCGGGCAGACTGGAACCGGAAATCCCGTTGGCAAAGTATGCGGTTGATGAAATCTGGCCGACACTCAGTGAAGAACTGGGGATCGATACCGAATACCATAAAGCAGGGAATATGCGTTTTGCATTTACGGAAGAAGATCTGCCGAAACTGACTGCTATCCAGAAGATGAACGCAGGCTATGGCGTGAATATTGAGCTTTTGACG
Source organism: uncultured Clostridia bacterium (assembly GCA_934277655.1). Lineage (GTDB taxonomy): Bacteria > Bacillota > Clostridia > Peptostreptococcales > Anaerovoracaceae > CAG-238. Next base: position 13,472 of record CAKQVC010000012.1, on the reverse strand, counting down.
GCAGAGGAAGCCAGGGAAAGATGCCCGTATGTAGGCGAAACGGTAACAGGGGCAGCCTGGTGTGATATTGACGGAAGTGCGAATCCGTTGAAAACAACGCTTGGAATGTACCGGGCAGCACGAAACCGCGGTGTACAGTACATAACCGGCGACGCAGCAATTGAAATTCAGGTTGTGCGGGGCAAGGCGAGAAGAGTGATTACTGAAAAAGGTAATGTGTATGAAGGCGAACATATTGTCCTAGCCAACGGATATGGCGCAAGAGCCCTTGCTAATACAGTCGGTGTGGATTTTCCATTCCGCCAGAAATTAATTGAAATGTTTGTAACAGAACCTACCAGACCGATGTTCCAGTTCATGGTCGGAGCAGTCGGAGCAGCGGGCGGTGCTTACGGACATCAGACAGAGCATGGCTCCTTCATCTGGGGCGGCGATTCCGGATATGAACACCACCCAATCTTTGAAGAAGATGCGAAATGTGTACAGCAGACAGCACCTGCGATCAGCAGAGGCACGATGGCATTTTTTCCTGCACTGGCAGAACTGAAAGTAATCCGTACCTGGGCAGGGTGGATCGATCTTTGTTATGATCTGTATCCTGTCATCGGCCCGGTGGAAGAAGTTCCGGGACTGATGGTGGCAGCAGGTTATTCTGCACATGGTTTCTGCTTGGGACCGGTAACAGGAAAAATCCTGGCAGAAGTTGCGGCGGGCGAAACACCTTGTGTAGACTGGAAGCCACTGGCATACGACCGCTTCAAATCTATTTTTTAAAAGCTGAACGAAGGGGATTATGGATGCGGAGCATCTTACTACATCATCTGGTGGTAAAGATTTTCGCATATGAGAAAAACAGACGTTATTCCTTAAACCAAGAGAGGAAAGAATTATGAGTAAAGAAAGAGAAATGAAACCCGAACGTAAAACCACTTTCGGGGAAGCCCTATTCGTCATTATCGTTATGTTTATTGTTCTTCTGGGAGGCACGAAGCTGGGCCTGAACTACCGGCTTCTGATGGTTGCAGTAGCCATCTTTGCAGGGGCTATGAACGTATTTGTCCTCCATATTCCATGGAGAGACTGTGAACTGGCAATTACAAGTAAAATGAATGGCGTTATCATTACCTTATGCAGTATGTGGCTGATCGGATGCCTGATCTCGGTTATGATGATCTCCGGTTCCGTTCCGATGGTCATTTATTACGGATTTAAAATTGTTGCACCTAAACTGTTTTATTTCACCGCATTCCTGCTTTGTCTGATCATGTCTACGCTGACAGGAAGCTCCTGGACATCCGCCGGAACCGCAGGTGTTGCCATGTATGGTATGGCACTGGCTATGGAGGCAAATCTTCCAATCGTAGTCGGAGCGATCGTAGCAGGATCGATCTTTGGTGATAAAATGTCTCCGCTTTCAGAAACAACCAACATGGCTCCGGCATGCGTGGGAACGGGACTCTTCGACCACATCGGTTCCATGATGTATGATACTTTCCCGGCTGCCATCATTTCGGCAGTGGTATTCTTGATCTGCGGCTTCAACGGGCAGCTCCAGACAGCGGCAACAGCAGAAGAAGTAAACACACTGAGCAATGAGCTGATGCAGATGTATGGATTCTGTGCATGGAAAAACATTTTAATGTTACTTCCGTTTATCTTTGTATTATGGGGTGCAGTAAAGAAAAAATCTATGATCCCGATTCTGGCGGTTACGGTATTTTTATGTATCATCATCGGTATGATCTGCCATGGCGTAACCTTTGCAGACGGTCTTGCGGCAGCTTACGGCGGATTCACGCTTCCGTATGTAGGCGGATTTGAAGAGAGCTATGAAGCTTCAGAGTTCCTGTCAAAAATCCTGGTAAGAGGCGGAGCGACTGCCCAGACCGGCATCGTGATTACCTGCTTCGCAGGATTTGGCTGTGCAGCCATGATCTCCAGAGGCGGATATTTAGATGTAGCACTCCACGGTCTTGTAGGAAATATCAAGAGCAGAGTCGGATGCGTTGTCGCAGCTCTTCTGACGAATCTTGTCATCATGATCGCAACCGGAACGGCATACGTTGCATTCATCATGGTAACAGAAATGTACAAAAAAACATTCCTCAAGAACAGAGTTGGTATGCCGGTACTCTCCAGATGTCTGGAAGACGTAGGAACCTGCTTTGGTTGCCTGATCCCGTGGTCACTTTCCGGTGCATACTATGCCAGCCTCTTTGACAATATGCCAATTTGGGGCGAAGGCGGATACGCACTTTGGACAGTCCTTCCATATACGACACTTGTTGTTGCAATCCTCCTTGCAGTAACAGGAATCGGCATGTATAAGCTGACCGACGAAGAAGCGGAAGCTGAGCTTGCCAAGATGGAAGAAATAGAAACAGCATAATCATCATCATATTAATATATCCACCGAAAACCTGCAAGAAGAGGTCATAGCCTTTTTATGCAGGTTTTCATTTTTTTGTTTTTTACTGTTTGTTGCAGCTCTTTTGCAGTTCTTTTACCTTTTTTTGCCGGTGGATTTCTTCGCAAAATATTTCCTCACGATTTTTGATCCATCCTCAGGAAAAATTTTATACAGGCTCTTATTTTCGACAAAATACAAGCACGATAAGGCGTAAGATAAACGCAAGAGGTGAACGAAGTGGAAATTTACGGGGAGTATCTCTTTTTAGAGAATTTTATAACCGGAATTTTGCTTTTGCTGTTAACCGGCAGACTTTCAGGTCAGCATCCGGGTAAAATCCGTTTGCTTGCAGGCGGACTGATCTGCGGTATGAGCGGATTTTTGATTCTGCTTCCGATCCAGGGAGCAGCTTCCGTCGGCATACGCCTTGTTATCAGCATTTTTGTCACGATAACTGTTTTTGGCGGCAGCAGCCTTCGGATTATACTAAAGAAAACATGCCTTTTTCTGGGATTTACCTTTCTTTCAGGCGGAGCTGCCATGGCATTTTTGCTGTGGCAGCAGATACCTGCCATTTCGGGAGGCGGTGCTCTTTATGTGCAGCTATATACATATGGAAGGCTGATTTGTTACGGGATTCTGGCATTTGTGCTGACGGATGGATTCATTTATCTTCTGCAGAATGTCCGGATGGAAAAGGCAACCAGAGGCAGATTAAAAATATTTTTAAACGATCAGGTATTCGAAATGTCAGCAATCCTTGACACAGGCAATTACCTGAAAGAACCGTTCAGCGGCAGGCCGGTCATACTGGTTGATAAGATTGGCGCAACAAAGTTTCCGGATAGGAAAACAGAGGCAATGAAGAGCCGGACTGCGGCAATTCCCTATCGTGCGGTTGGAACCGACCATGGCATTCTTTTGGGATTTCGAAGCGACAAAGCCATATTTGAAGGCAGGCAGATTAAGGGAGCGGTCATCGGCTTTTATGAAGGAACGTTTCAGGAAGCAGAAGCGATTGTAAACAGAGAGGTTTTGAACTGTTGTATTTTTGAGTGTGAAAGAAGGAAAGATAAATATGAACATGAACATGAATCATCCGGAAAACCTGACAGTGCCGGCATATATAAAAAAGCTGGCAGAAAAGCTTTGCGCAGGATGGGGAGGATTATGGACGGGCAGACAGCCCAGGGAAATCTTTTACATAGGAGGAAACGATGTGCTTCCGCCTCCGCTGCCACCTGCAGAAGAAGCGAAGATGCTGGAGGCATATGCGGCGGGGAGTCAGGATGCAAGGAGCGTGCTGATCGAGCATAACCTGCGGCTGGTCGTGTATATTGCGAAAAAATTCGAAAATGCAGGCGTTAATGTGGAAGATCTGATCTCGATCGGGACCATTGGGCTGATAAAGGCGGTCAATACGTTTAAATTAGATAAAAATATCAAGCTGGCAACCTATGCGTCCAGATGTATTGAAAATGAAATCCTGATGTATCTGCGCAGGAATACCAAGCTGAAAAGCGAGGTTAGCCTGGATGAGCCTCTGAACGTGGACTGGGACGGCAACGAGCTCCTGCTCAGTGACATTCTGGGGACTGAAAACGACATTGTCTCGCAGAGACTGGAGGAGGAAGTAAACCGTAAGCTGCTTTACGGTGCGATGAACAAGCTGGATCCCAGAGAAAAGGAACTGATGGAAATGCGGTTCGGGTTGAAAACCGGTCATGAAATGACACAGAAAGAAGTTGCAGACCGGCTGGGAATTTCTCAGTCCTATATTTCCCGTCTGGAAAAAAGGATTATCGCCCGGCTGCAAAAAGAAATACGAAAATTAGGGTAAAGTAAAGAATAAATAACAAAGAGGCGTTGCATGTATGCAACGCCTCTTTGTTTACGGTAACAAAAGTTTCAAAAAAAAACAGGACAAAAGAATGCACAATAAAAAATATATAGCATGGACGAATTTTGACAGATTTCGATCCATACTTTTTGTATACTTTCATGAAGAAAATACTTCGCCAGAGATTGGCAGGTATGAAAAGTCAGGCACTGCACAAAAATAAACTTAAACATAAATGAAGATCCTGTCGCCGTTTGTACATAACGAATCTGAATATTTTCTTTCGAGGATTCAGAAAAGTTTGAATTTCTAAAGAGGATGGTAAGGGATACAATGGCGAATAAAGTAGAAATCTGCGGTGTGAACACCGCCAAGCTGCCTCGGTACAAGGAAGCAGAAATGATGGAAATGATCGAAAAGATCCAGACAGGCGACAAGGAGGTGCGGGACGAATTTATCAAAGGCAATCTACGCCTGGTGCTGAGTGTGATCCAGCGATTTTCGGGGAGGGGAGAGAATCTGGATGATCTGTTTCAGGTTGGATGCATCGGATTGATCAAAGCACTGGATAATTTCGATATGAGCCATGGCGTGCGATTTTCGACTTATGCAGTGCCAATGATCATCGGAGAAATCCGAAGATATCTTCGGGACAATAATTCCATCAGGGTATCAAGATCCATGCGTGATCTTGCGTATAAGGCTCTGCAGACCCGGGAAAATCTGGCCAGCCGGCTGCAGCGTGAGCCATCGGTTTCGGAGATTGCCAGGGAAATGGATCTGCCCAGAGAGGATATCGTCATGGCACTGGAATCCATCCAGGAGCCGGTTTCGCTGTTTGAGCCTGTGTTCCATGATGACGGAGATGCCATCTATGTGATGGATCAGGTGCAGGACACGAAGAATACCGATGTGAAGTGGGTTGAGAATCTTTCGCTTTCGGAGGCAATGAAAAAACTGACGCCAAGAGAACGGCATATCCTGAACATGAGGTTCTTTGAGGGAAAAACCCAGATGGAAGTGGCACAGGAAATTTCCATCAGCCAGGCGCAGGTCAGCAGGCTGGAAAAAAATGCTCTGAAATATATGCGGAAATATGTGTGAGCAGGTGGCACATATTCGGTAATAAAAAAGGACGCACAGAACTGAAAATCAGCATATGTGCGTTTTTTCTTGCAGCCTTGTATTTTGAACATATATATCGAAAATATTATAATCAACCGTGAAATGGAAAAAAACAGATGGTTGCCCATTGAAAAAAAATGCGAAATGTGCTTAAATAGAAGAGATAGTAATTTAACGTTTTTGTTGCTATGTTTTAGGAGGATACAATGATTTACACAAAAGAAGTTGAAAATATGTGCCCGGTAAACAAAGGCGCATACCATGGTCCTGCTCCGATTCCGCAAGAGGGAAAGTGGACACAGGTAAAAGAAATCTCTGATATTTCAGGCCTTACCCACGGGGTTGGCTGGTGTGCACCACAGCAGGGAGCATGTAAGCTCACTCTTAATATAAAGGACGGCATTATTGAAGAGGCACTGGTTGAGACCATCGGATGTTCCGGCATGACACATTCTGCTGCGATGGCAGGAGAGATTTTGATCGGAAAAACGCTTCTTGAGGCACTCAACACAGACCTTGTATGTGATGCAATCAATACAGCGATGAGAGAACTCTTCCTTCAGATCGTTTACGGAAGAAGCCAGTCTGCATTCTCAGAAGGTGGTCTTGCCGTCGGTGCAGGACTTGAAGACCTTGGAAAAGGTACGAGAAGCCAGGTCGGAACGATTTATTCCACGAAAGCAAAAGGTCCGAGATATCTGGAGCTGGCAGAAGGCTACATAACAGAGATCGGTCTTGACGAAGAAGGCAATATCATCGGTTATAAATATGTAAATATGGGCAAGATGATGGATGCAATCAAAGCCGGCACAGACGCAATGGAAGCCATCGAAAAGGCAAGCGGCAAGTACGGCAGATTTGATGAAGCAGCGAAAGTCATCGATCCGAGAGAAGAATAGGGAGGTGCAGAGATGATAACGTTTGAAAATTACGACAGAAAGATTGAAAAGATCAACAAAGCCCTCGCCGCATACGGCATTGCTTCTCTGGAAGATGCAGAAAAGATCTGCAAGGATAAGGGCATTGATCCATATAAAATTGCGAAAGAAATTCAGCCGATCTGCTTCGAGGATGTATGCTGGGCATATGTGGCAGGTGCGGCGATTGCAATAAAGAAAGGCTGCAGCAAGGCAAATGAAGCAGCGAAAGCAATCGGAGAAGGATTGCAGGCATTCTGTCTGCCGGGCTCAGTTGCAGAAGACAGAAAGGTGGGTCTGGGTCACGGAAATTTGGCGGCCATGCTTCTCAGTGAAGAAACGGAATGCTTCGCTTTCCTGGCAGGACATGAATCCTTTGCAGCAGCAGAAGGCGCTATCGGTATCGCAAAATCTGCGAATAAAGTCCGTAAGAAACCGCTTCGTGTTATCTTGAACGGTCTCGGAAAGGATGCTGCACAGATCATTTCCCGTATCAACGGATTTACTTACGTGCAGACACAGTTCGATTATTATACCGGTGAGCTGGCAGTTGTAAAGGAAATTCCATATTCTAAAGGGGAACGTGCGGAAGTTCGCTGCTATGGTGCGGATGATGTTCGTGAAGGCGTTGCTATCATGCATAAAGAGGGCGTAGACGTTTCCATTACCGGAAATTCCACAAATCCGACCAGATTCCAGCACCCGGTTGCAGGTACTTACAAGAAAGAATGTATCGAACAGGGTAAAAAATATTTTTCTGTTGCCAGCGGTGGCGGTACAGGAAGAACCCTTCATCCGGACAACATGGCGGCAGGACCGGCTTCTTACGGCATGACGGATACTATGGGAAGAATGCATTCTGATGCACAGTTTGCAGGATCTTCTTCCGTTCCGGCTCACGTAGCGATGATGGGCTATGTCGGCATGGGCAATAACCCGATGGTCGGTGCGACCGTCGCGGTGGCAGTTGCAATCGAAGAAGCGATGAAATAAGCAGAAATACGGGCAAAAGAACACCGAATTTAATGAACGCCCATATCCTGATCATGGGGGAAAATTGCGATGCAGGGAAAAGCAAGGCTTCACATTTTTGCCTGAAAACATGAAAAGGGGGTGTTATTATGGCAACCATCAAAGTTTCCGGAACTAATCTAACGAAGCATTTTACCTTTGCGGAGTATGCAAAAAATCAGACTGGAATCGTGAAACTGACGGCAGCTGCGATCGTACAGGCACAGTGCATGGAGGAATTCAGGCGATGGCTCGGAAAACCAATGACAATTAATTCATGGTTCCGTACTTCTGCCTATAACAAAAAAGTCGGAGGAAACGCAAATTCTTCGCATCTACGCGGCTGTGCGTCAGATTGGGGAAAACCGGGAGTCAGCGAAAAAGATTTCATACGCTACGCAAAAAAATGGAGAGAAATCTGTGAGACCCATGGCATTGTTGGAGAAATAGGACTCTATACGTGGGGAATCCACCTCGGCAGCAACATCGGGTATTCCAAAGAATTTTATCACTGGGATTCACGATCCGGCAAGCAGATAAACATGCCGTTTAAGGAGTTGAAATAAAAAGACCGGGAATGTACCTTGTCAGAAAATCAGATTCGTAGAAGCTAGGTACAAGTTTAAAGAGATATTTTTTAGAGGGGAAGCGGTAAAGCTTCCCCTCAAATTTTTAAATTAATGTGATTGCTTGATACAAAAAAATTTCGTTTAGACGTGAGCTGTTCCCAACATCTACATAAACGTAATCATTGTCAGCACTACCGGACTCGCAATTGCAGGTAATACCGAAAAATACAACAGTATTATTTTTAACATTTATCATGCCGTAATTCGTTTCATGTCCGTCCTTGAGATAATACATTTCCTTAAAATCGAGTTCCAAAAGCAAGTCACGGTAAATAGGAAAGTATTGGGCAGTTTCAATATTATAACAATACTGTAAGGTATTTGTGGTATGGTCAATATGTGCTTCTGAATGCAATTCGTCTATAAAGGATCCAAAGTTTGGTACAATTGTTTCATAGTAGCATTCCCCGTCATAGGTTTCTGCATTGGCAACACCCGTAGCAAAAAGACATAAGACGAGGATAACAGATAATTTTACAAGTCTTTTTATATTCATTGTCCATGTTTCACTTCTAATTTAATGTAATTGTTGAGTAGTCATCCCAGTGCCATCCGTCGTCTGAAAGCATTGAACAAAGCGTTATATTTGCGCCAAAAGCAGAATTGATTTCGGACGTTACGGTAATGGAGTCTCCGGCACTAAGTTTTAGTAAGATATCATCATGGGAGCCATGAGCTATATCAATTTGCCAACCGTCCTCTAATTTAATGCTGTCGTATCGTGTGGAAGTACCTTTGTACATAAAGTTACTGTCTATGGATTCCACAGTTCCGGTTAATGTGACTTCTGCATTTTCATATAACTTATCAAATCGAGCCTCATTTTCCTGGTAAATTTCTTTTAATTCTTTTGCTGTCATCTGTACCGTATTGCCTTCATTATCTGTGATGGTTGCAGCTGTTCCACCTCCGCAGGCACATAGCGCAAGGCACATAGCCAGAATCGTAGTTATTGCTAAGATTTTCTTTCTCATTTTTTTCTTTCTTCCTCCATGATCAGTTAAGTTATTTTCCTATATAAAAAAGTTAGCAACTGCATTGTAGCATATAAACCGGATGAAGTGTTATGCACGATGCTAAGTGAGTAATTTTATGTTTATGTAAAAATGATACACATTTTTACAATCATCTTTACAACCATCAGCACTTCTGAACGAAGAGTGCTGATGATTTTTTTTAAAACTTGCAATCGGAGGCTAAAAGTGTTATACTTTTCTAGTATGGATTTTTTATTTATCAACTCAAAAGTATTTCCGATGCTTTTGAAGACGCGGAGAGTCCGTCGGCATCATACATCCGGCGAGTAAGGCTTTTCGTATATCACGGAGGAAAAACATGAAAAAAAGTTTAGCACTTTTACTGGTACTGACTCTGATCATTTCCATGTTCGCTTTAGTAGGATGCGGAAGTGATGACAGTACAGACGGGGACGCATTATCAGTATGCGTTGTTGTATCTTCTGGATTTGGTGACAAGTCATTCAACGATTCTGCGAAAGAGGGTGCAGACAGACTTGCGGATGACTATGGGGTTAATGTAAGCTATATTCAGTGTAATGAAGAAAATTTTGATCAGCAGATGCGAAATGCTGCAGACAATGCGGATGTAGTGGTTCCTGTCGGCTGGCAGTTCTATAATGTCAGTGAAGTTGCCGATGAATATCCAGATGTGAAATTCATCTGGGTTGACAACGAAGTTGAAAATGTGGAGGATCATCCAAACATTCTGTGCATCAAATACGCACAGAACGAAGGCTCTTTCCTTGCAGGCTATATCGCAGCTAAGATGTCAACTTCCGGTGTTGTCGGAGCTGTTGGCGGCGAGAACAGCGATGTTATCAACGACTTTATTGTTGGCTACAAGCAGGGTGCGAAATATGCAGATCCTGATGTCGATGTTGTTGTAAACTATGCAAACGACTATGAAAACCCGGCGAAAGGCAAGGAATGTGCTATCGCACTTCATGACAAGGGAGCGGATGTCATCTTCCAGATCGCCGGAAATACTGGTAACGGCGTCATTGAAGCCTGTGCGGAACAGGGAATTTACGCCATCGGTGTAGACCAGGATCAGAAGATTTCCCTTCCGAACTATGATGAAACCATCATCTGTTCCATGAAGAAAGAAGTCGGAACTTCTATTTACGATGCTATTGCAAATTATGCAAGCAAGGGAACCTGGGAAGGCGGAAGAATCTGGACAGCTGATATGGGAACCGGTTATATCGGAATTTCCTATGGCGATGAAAACTCTACACAGCAGGTTGGCGAAAAACTGAAAGCCGAAGTAGATGAACTCAGCGCTAAGATCGTAGACGGAGACATTCAGGTAGATACAACCAGATCCTAAAAATTTGTCCTGAAAGCAAAGACAGATTGGAATGAAACAGGCGCAGCGCATTGAGCGCTGCGCTATACTTTTAATAGTGAGGAAAATTGTGAGCGAGCCAATTATTAAATTTGATCACGTGTCCATGCAGTTTCCAGGAGTTCTGGCCAATGATGACGTGTCTTTTGAAATCAAAAAGGGCGAAATCTTTGCACTGGTCGGGGAAAATGGGGCAGGAAAAAGTACATTGATGAATATTCTATATGGGATTCATAAGCCAACAGATGGAGATGTGTACATAAGAGGACGGAAAGTGACCAGTTACCATCCTTCCAATGCAATAAAGCAGGGCGTTGGCATGGTGCATCAGCACTTTATGCTGGTGCCTTCATTCTCTGTGGCACAAAATATCGTTATCAGTAAAGAACCTAGAAAATTTGGTATTTTTTATGACCTGAAAAAAGCAAATCAGATTACGGAAGAACTGGTAAAAGAATATGGACTGGTCGTGAATCCGAAAGACCTTGTCGGAGAGATCAGTGTTGGACTGCAGCAGCGAGTTGAAATACTCAAGTCCTTGTATAAAGGAGCGGATATCCTGATCCTGGACGAGCCGACTGCCGTACTGATACCTCAGGAAACAGAGGAACTTTTTGCGGTTATCCGAAAGATTGTAAAAGAAAAAGGCATGACAGTTATCATCATTACCCATAAACTTTATGAGGTAATGGAGATTTCAGACCGGGTAGGCGTTATGCGGCAGGGCAGACTGGTCAGCGTAAATGAAACGAAAAACATGGATGAACGGAAACTGGCGTCCATGATGGTCGGAAGAGAAGTTCTGTTCGATCATATTGAAAAGACTGGTAAGACGGGAAAAATTCTGGTAGATGTTAAAAACCTTTGTGTGTCCGACAACAGAGGAATTCCAGCTGTCCGAAACCTTTCCCTGGCTGTTCACGCAGGAGAAATTGTAGGAATTGCAGCCATTGAAGGAAATGGACAAAGCCAGCTGGCGGAAGCAATCATGGGAATGTGCAGAACTGACAGCGGAGAAATCTTCATCAATGGCGAAACGATCTGCGGAAAAAGTCCGGGACAGATCCGTCAGATAGGAGCTGCTCACATACCGGAAGATCGAATTGCAACAGGAGTTTCGACGCAGTCGACAATCACGGAAAACCTGGTCGTCGGGAAAGAACGCAGACCGGAGTTTGCGAGAAGAGGAATCCATTTGAAGAAAGCATCCATTACCCGGTATGCGGAAGAGCTTTTTGAAAAATTCGATATGCGCGGAAGCGGCATTGATACACTGGCGGGATCCCTATCTGGTGGTAATATGCAGAAAGTTGTCGTTGCCAGAGAATTTTCCTTTGATACTCCGGTGCTTGTGATTTCACAGCCTACCAGAGGAGTCGATATCGGGGCAATGGAGTTTATCCATCAGCAGATCATACGCAAACGAAATGAGGGATGTGCGATTCTTCTTATCAGTGCGGATCTGGATGAAATTTTCCGCTTAAGTGACCGGATCGTCACAATGTATGAAGGAAAGATCACCGGAGATTTTAAAACCGGAGAAATCGATAAGATGTCTGTCGGATACTATATGACAGGAAACCGGGGAGGAACAGCAAGTGAATAAGATAAAAAATGTTTTGATTGAAAAAAAATCTTACCTGCTGTCGCTGCTTGCCAGTATTCTGATCGCACTTCTCATCGGAGCAGCGTTGATGGCTGTTACTGGATATAATCCGGCGGAAGGCTACGGAGCGATGATCAAAGGGGCATTTGGAAACGGCAGAGTTTTTGGAAACACACTGGCGAAGATGCTGACCTTATGTTTAACCGGGCTTGCGATGGCTGTTGCAGCCAAGGCAGGAATGTTTAACGTTGGAGGCGAGGGTCAGTTGTTTTTAGGAGGACTGGCAGCAACGATGACTGGAATCTGGCTGCAGGGAATGCCTGCTGTAATTGCACTTCCAATTGCTTTTCTTTCAGCAGCTGTGGCAGGCGGAATTTATGGATGGATTCCGGCAATCCTCCGGGTAAAACTGAAGATCAGCGAAGTTATTACAACGATAATGCTGAATTCTGTGGCAATATACATCTGTACCTATCTTGTGAACAGCGGTGGTCCGCTGATGACACATGATAAAGGTGTTCTTGGGGGAACGGATGCAGTTCCGAAAGCTTTTGCATTTTCACAGCTCATCCCAAGATCCAATCTGAGCACAGCGATCGTCTACAGTGCGGTCATTGCACTGCTCTGCTGGTATCTGATGGAAAAAACGAGTATCGGTCTTGAGATGAAAGTTACCGGAGAAAATCCGAGATTCGCATTCTTTTCCGGTCTGAAAACAGACAAGATCATGATCTGGTCCATGGTAGCATCCGGTGTTATCTGCGGACTGGTCGGTATGTTTGAAGTTTATGGATACCAGGGCCGATTTCTGAGCACGATCAGCAACGAGTTTTATTATGACGGCATGCTGGTTGCCATGATCATGAACTACAGTCCGTTGGGAATCATTTTGATGAGTTTCTTTTTCGCAGTCATTGATATCGGTTCCAGCGCCATGGAGCTTTCGGTAGGAATCTCATCTGAACTTTCAGAAATCATCTTTGCCATCATTATTTTCCTGATGGCTGCAGAAGGCGGTGTTTCCCGCTATCTGGAAAGCAGGAAAATTCAAAAGCAGGCACAGGCACGGATTCGGAAAGGAGAAGAAACCAGATGAATCAGTTTTTAGACGTTTTTAATATGGGACTTCTGCAGAATACTTTGCGAAGTGCGACTCCGGTTATTCTGGCGGCGATGGGAGGTCTTCTGACAGAACAGGCAGGAATTATGAATATCGGAATGGACGGCATGATCCTGATCGGAGCCTTTGTTGCTGTGTCATTCAGCTTTCTGTGTACCAGTGCGGCAATGGGTGTTCTGATGGCGGTATTGATCGGAATATTAATAGGTATATTTTTTGCGATATTTGTGGTAAAATTAAAGAGCGATGAATTTATCATCGGGATGGCGCTGAATACTTTCGCAGGAGGACTTACAGTTTATCTTCTCCGATCGATTTTCGGCGTGAAAGGAACTTTTTCTGACAGTGGAATTGTTGCACTGCCGAAAGTGCATATTCCATTTCTGGATCAGATCCCTTTTTTCGGTGCTTTACTGAATAATCATTCGCTGTTTGTGTATATTACAT
>CAKQVC010000011.1 GCA_934277655.1 uncultured Clostridia bacterium | reverse complement strand
ACCCACAAGTCCTAAATACAGGCATGAGCTGAAGTATCAGATTGACCAGGCTTCTGCACTTTCTTTAAAGCAAAAGCTGCCGTTAATGCTCCGACGCGATCCCCACGTTGACCCTGACGGCACATATCTGATCACCAGTCTCTATTTTGATAATTGTTTTGATAAGGCACTCCGCGAGAAACGCCACGGAACGCAAAAAAGAGAAAAATTCCGTCTACGCTATTACGGCACCCATCCGAATGCAGTTTTTCTGGAAAAAAAACAGAAAATAAACGACCTGTGCCTGAAATCGACTGCACCCATGTCAGTAGAAAGCTGCCGGGACATTTTAGACGGAAACTGGAAATGGCTTCTCTCAGCCTCTGATCCACTTCTTCAGGAGCTGGGATTCAAAATGCAGACACAGCTTCTCCGTCCAAGAACCGTTGTCCGCTACCACAGAGAACCTTTTATCTATGAACCAGGAAATGTACGTATTACCTTTGACAGTAATATTTGCACCGGGCTTTCTGCCGATTATTTTCTGGACGACGAAATACTTGCTCTTTGCAGCAGCCCGCAGCATCTTGCGGCGAAAACATCTTCGCTCATTCTGGAAGTAAAATACGATGAATTTTTACCCGATTTTATCCGCGGAATCCTGCAGTCAGTATATCTTCGAAAGCAGTCTTTTTCCAAGTATGCACAGTGCCGGACGTTCGACTGACGGTACCGGCAGACCCACTAAAACTATAATTTTTTCAGGAGGATCCCCTTATGACTTTTAACGATATTTTTAAATCCAGCTTTCTCGAAAGCGCATCTTCTTTTTCTGTTACAGACACCCTGCTCGGAATGGCATGTTCGCTGATTCTCGGTTTATTTATCTTCATGATCTACAAGAAAACCTGTTCCGGCATCATGTACTCATCCAACTTCGGTCTGACCCTGATCGGGCTTGCACTGGTCACAACCCTTGTCATTATGGCAGTAACATCCAACGTCATCCTTTCCCTCGGCATGGTCGGTGCACTCTCCATCGTCAGATTCCGTGCTGCTATCAAAGAGCCTGTTGAAATTGTCTTTCTTTTCTGGGCAATCGCAGCCGGTATCGTTGTAGGTGCAGGTTTAATCCCATTGGCTCTAATCGGTTCCGTTATCATCGGTCTGATGATCTTCATCATGGCAAGCCGCAAGACCCACGAAAATCCATACATGCTGATTCTTCGTCTGCAAAACGATGCTGCAGAAGCGGAAACTGTCAAGATCATCCGCTCTGATGCTGCTAAAATGTCCATAAAAGCAAAGACGGTAACTGCTGCCGGCATTGAACTTTCCTGCGAAATAAAGCTCCGTGACGAATCAACAGCCTTTGTCAATAAGCTTTGCGGAGTGGAAGGCGTAGAAAGTGCCGCTCTGGTAAGCTACAATGGTGAATACATGTCCTAGGAGTGATGTTATATGATCGACCACAAGAATATTAATAAATTTATCACGGTGCTGGTCGTGCTGGCGATTGTGTGTATTACCGCATTTCTGCTCTGGCATGGAAGTGCATCAGGATCTGCAGCCTCCGGACTGACGATGGGATACGAAACCAGCCTGTTTGATACAGAAAATATTATAGATATCGATGTTTCGATTTCGGACGATGACTGGAAGGACCTGCTTGAAAATCCAACAGACGAGACCTATTATACCTGCGATGTTACAGTCAATGGCACTACCTACTCTAATGTCGGTTTCCGTGCCAAAGGCAATACCAGCCTTTCCATGGTTGCGTCCAGCGATTCCGATCGTTACAGCTTTAAGATCAAGTTTGATAAATATGACGATAATCTGACCTGCGACGGACTGACCAGCCTGGTCCTTAACAACAATTACAGCGATGCGACCATGATGAAAGAAGCTCTCACTTACGATATGTTTCAATATCTGGGTGCGGATTCCAGCTTGTATAACTACGCAAAAGTTTCCGTCAACGGGGAATATTACGGCGTCTATCTTGCTTTAGAGCCGGTGGAAGAGTCTTTCGCCATGAGAAACTATGGTTCGGATTACGGTAACCTTTACAAACCGGACAGCATGAACATGGGCGGTGCCGGTAAAATGAATGATTTTTCCCCTTCGGAAGTAAAGGATGCGCTTCCTGACTTCAGCAATAACAACAACGATGGCAACACCCCCGCTCCACCTGATCTCGACAAGCAAGCAGATCAGGACAGTCCGAGTGATCAAGACAGCCGTCAGGGCAGCACTGACGGTCAGGCTAGTCAAGGCATGAAAGATAGTCAAAACAGGAAAGACATCCAAGACAGCACCAATGATCAGGACACCCAGAATAAACAAGGCCATCAGGGTAAGCCGGGCGCGAGCGGATTTGGCAAGCCAAATGATCAGGGTGGTCCCGGCGGCAAAGGTGGTCAGAAGCCAGACGGAGGCTTTGGTTCTTCGGACAGCAGTGCAAATCTGAATTATATCGACGATGACCTCGACAGCTATGAAACCATCTGGGATGGTTCCGTTTTCAAGTCCTCAGACAGCGATCATCAAAAAGTCGTTACTGCACTGAAAAACATCTGTAGCGAGGATGCATCCACGGATTCGCTGGCCGAATATATGGATGTCGATAACATACTCCGCTACATGGCAGTACAGACCTTTGTTGTAAATCTGGACAGCTTAACAGGCAACATGCCCCACAACTATTACCTGTACGAAAAGGATTCCGAGCTGAATATCATCCCATGGGATGACAATCTTTCCTACGGAGGCTTCCAGTCCGGCAGTGCGGATGATGTGATAAACTTCCCGATCGATACACCGTTTTCAGAGAGCATCAGCCTGGAAGATCGTCAGTTCTTCATGGCGCTGCTCAATAATGAAACCTACCTCGCTCAGTATCACGAATATCTATCTCAGCTTGTGGAATATGTACAAAATGGGAAACTGGACGCTGTTTATGATCGAATTACCTCTCAGATTGACAATCTGGTAAAAACAGATCCGACAGCCTTCTACACCTACGACGAATATACCGCTGCAAAAGAAATGCTGAAAGAAACGATTTCTCTTCGTGCGGAAAGTATCCAGGGGCAGCTGGACGGCACGATTCCATCTACATGGGAAGGGCAATCTAAAGACAGCTCCTCTTTGATTGATACATCTTCCATCGATCTTTCTGTCATGGGTATGCAGGGCGGCGGTCAAGAAGGCTGACTGCATCATAAAACAGCTGCCGGTACGATGAAATGATCATCAAATCAGCAACTGTTGTACATTGTATATTATTACGCTGAAAATCCCGCTGTATGGCGGGATTTTCAGTATGCGGCAAGCTTATTTTTCTTTGCCGCGTTCGTTCTTATTATTATGCAAACGTAATGACTGTTCCTGTTTTGCCATCCAGAGCATCAATAGCCTTATCAAGAGAAGTAATGATTGCTTTCTTGTTCGGGTTCGCTCTGACAAACTTCATGGCAGCCTGCACCTTAGGAAGCATGCTTCCCGGAGCAAACTGACCTTCTTCGCAGTATTTTGCAGCATCAGCCAGATTCAAGGATGACAGATTTTCCTGGTTCGGCTTATTAAAGTTGATTGCAACCTTTTCTACTTCTGTCAGGATCATCAGAGTATCTGCATCTACCTGCTCTGCCAGAAGTTCTGCCGCAAAGTCCTTATCGATAACAGCTGCAACACCGGTAAGTGTACCATCTGGATTTTCCATAACCGGAATTCCGCCACCGCCGCACGCAATCACAACCGTGGAATCCCACAGCTGCTTAATCGCATCAATTTCAACGATTTTGCGAGGGAGCGGGGATGCTACAACCCTTCTCCATCCTCTGCCTGCATCTTCTTTTATTGCATAGCCTTTAGATGCTTCCAGCTCCTTTGCTTCTTCTTCAGTATAGAATGGTCCGATCGGTTTCGTCGGATTCTGGAATGCTGGATCAGCAGCTTCTACGATCATCTGTGTTGCAAGCGTTACAACCGGAATATTCTTGTTTCTCTTGTTCAACGCATATTTTAAAGCCTGCTGCAGATGATAGCCAATATATCCCTGAGACATGGCACCACAGACATCAAACGGCATTGCCGGCGTTACATCCTTTGCAGTTTCCGATGCCAGAAGGATTCTTCCTACCTGTGGACCATTTCCATGAACAACTGCAATTTCATATCCTCTTTCGCTGATTTCAGCAATATGCTCACAAGTCTGCTTTACAACTGCAAGCTGTGCTTCTGCTGTCGGCTCTGCTTTACCGGACTGCAGTGCATTTCCGCCAAGGGCGATTACTAATTTATGCGCCATTTCTTTTTCTCCTTATAAATCGTCTCTATTGACCGGACAGGACATGCATCTTGGGCCGCCTCTTCCTCTTGACAGTTCCGCACTTGGAATACTGAGCACTTTAATGCCTTTTTTGTCCAGCAGGTCATTGGTTACATAGTTTCTTTCGTACGTAATCACGGTTCCCGGTGCGATGCACAACGTATTGGAGCCATCGTTCCACTGTTCTCTCTGAGCCGCGATCATATCCCCACCTCCGCAGCGAATTAAATCAACTGCAGGAAGCTTTAACTCCAGTGCAAGAATTTTTGCAAGATCATCTTTGATCGCATTATATTTTAATTCCCCATCTGCACCGGCAGTGATTTCATAAACAGCTAAAGGTCCTTCAATCTCAGGATGAATCGTGAACTTATCATAATCTACCATGGTAAATACCGTGTCAAGGTGCATGAATGCTCTGCACTTCGGGATATCAAATACGAGAACCTTCTTAAACCCGGAGTCTTTCAACAGATTATGCGCAAATCTTTCGATGCCGGCAATCGTCGTTCTCTGAGAGTATCCAATCGCTACAATATCTTTCGAAAGCACCAGTACATCGCCACCCTCAATGGAATATTCATTATATACATCGTACCACTGCGGCGTATCTTCCAGTGCGAAGTCACGATTATATTTCAACATATATTTCAGAAGAAGTGCTTCTCGTCTTCTTGCCGGAGTGCTCATATGGTGGATATTGATCCCATTTCCGATACATGCACCCGGGTCTCTTGTAAAATACAAGTTCGGCATCGGGTCGCTTGCAAATGGCTCTTCCATAACTGCTACATCGTATAAAGAGTTGGTTTTGATATGAGCAATCTCGTCAGCGTAAATTCCTGCGATGCAGGACTCTACCAGATCTTCCGGATTCTTAGACATCAGGTACTCAATGATCGCTTCTTTTCTTCCTTCCGAATAAATTTCGCTCAATTCTACAAATTCTCTGGTAAAATTGTATTTGATTTTCTCATCTTTGAGTGCTTTAGCTGTTTCATTCTGATAGTAAACAACTTCCACTCCGTTTTCACGCAAAACCTCTGCAAAGCGGTCGTGTTCTTCCTGTGCAACTTTTAGGTACGGAATATCATCGAACAATAGTCGTTCAAAGTTTCCGGGGGTCAGCTTTTCCAGTTCTCTTCCCGGTCTATGGAGAAGAACCTTATTCAGCTTGCCTATTTCTGAATAATTATGAATTCCAGGATACATAATATCCTCCCTTCTTATTGAAAGGGCAGACCGCTCGACTCTGCACGAGCTTCCAAAAGAATTTGCTTTCGAAAGCAGCCTTTCGTCTGCGGTGCCCTTATCTCTTAGATTTATTTCCTTTTGCTGTTTGCTGTCTGTTCTAAATCAGTTGTCAGGATTCAAATTATGCAATAGTAGCTACAATTACAGCCTTGATCGTGTGCATTCTGTTTTCAGCTTCGTCGAAAACTTTGGAATGTCTGGATCTGAATACTTCATCGGTTACTTCACGGATGTCATATCCTAATTCTTTCTGTTCTTTTGCCATGGTTGTTTCAAAATCATGGAAGGACGGCAGGCAGTGCATAAAGATAACATCATCATTTTCTGTTTCCTTGATCATATCCATTGTTACTCTGTATGGAGTCAGCATTTTTACTCTTTCCGGAATCTGTGCTTCTTCGCCCATGGATGCCCAGATGTCGGTGTACAGAACGTCTGCACCCTTCAGGCATGCTGCATCAGAGGATACTTCGATTGTTGCTCCTGTAGCTTCAGCAACTTCTCTTGCTCTCTTTAATACATCCTGATCAACCTGATCAGCCAGTTCTTTCGGTCCGTAAGCTACGAAATGCATTCCCATTTTCGCACAGCCGTACATCCATGCATATGCCATGTTGTTTCTGATATCGCCGCAGAAAACAACTTTCACTTTCTTCAATGGTTTTGCAACATGTTCTTCGATGGTCAGCAGGTCAGCCAGAATCTGTGTCGGATGATCAACGTCAGTTAAACCGTTCCATACCGGTACACCTGCATGCTTTGCCAGGTCTTCTACAACCTTCTGGTCATATCCTCTGTATTCGATACCATCGTAGAATCTTCCCAGAACCTTGGCAGTATCTTCCAGAGATTCTTTCTTGCCCATCTGGGAACTCTTGCTGTCCAGGAAAGTTACGTGTGCACCCTCTTCCAGGCATGCAACTTCAAAAGCACATCTTGTTCTTGTGGATGTCTTTTCAAATAACAGGCATACATTCTTGCCCTTTAAAACGTCATTGTAAATGCCAGCTCTCTTCTTTGCCTTTAAGTCATGTGCAAGATCTAACATATATCTGATTTCTTCCGGTGTGAAATCCATAAGAGTTAAGAAACTTCTACCTTTTAAATTTACTGCCATTTTTAATCTCCTTTTCGTTTTTTTTTTTACTACATTACATTTGTTTTTAAATAAACATTCTGCTTACTTAGAATATTACTATATAGCGGGAAAAAGTGAAGTGCCAGCTGCTTTCATTTTTCTTGTGCCAGTTCATCTTCGATCGATTCCTTTAAAAGTCTCATCCCCACTTCCAGCCTTTCTTCCGTTTCATAAGAATAATTAATTCTGATATGGTCTCTGCCGCCGTTCTTAAACGGATAAAATACATATCCGGGAAGCAGTGCCAGCCCTCTCTTATAGGCTGTTTCTGTCAGTTTCCTGCTGTCGATTCCGGCAGGCAGTCTGCACCATATGTAAACTCCTCCGCGAGGTCTTTTATATGTGACACCAAGAGTTCTCATTTCATCCAGTCTGTGGCATACCAATTTCTGTTTTCGTCCGTAATTATCACGGAATGTTTCCAACACCTTATAGTAGCTGCCATCATCCAGATAACCGGCTACCAGTTTCTGCGCGATCCAGTCGGTCGATACCATGCGGACTGATACCAGATAACTAAGGCTTCGGATAACATTTTTATCAGCAGCCACAAATGCCAGGCTCAGCCCCGGTACAAAGGTCAGGGAAAAAGAGTAAATATAGATTACATTCTGTGCAGTATCAAAAGCTTTGATCGGCGGCAGCTTTTCCCCTTCGTAAACCAGTTCCGAAGCTGCATCTTCCTCAATGATCGGAATACGGTGTTGATTGGATATTTCCAGTATGCGCTTCCGCCTTTCCAAAGAAAGAATCGTTCCTGTCGGGTCATGGAAGCTGGAATTCACATAAATAAACCGCGGTTTATGTTGGATGACCAGATCTTCCAACCTATCCACCATCATTCCGTTTTCATCTACAGGTACCGTAACCAGCTTGCTTCCTGCCAGCTCGATCGCCCGGTACACATCCGGCGACACGGGTTCTTCCATAATAACAGTATCCCCCTGTTTTATCAAAAGCATAACAAGAAAATCTAATGCCTGATTAGTTTCGGTAAGAATCTGGATCTGCCCGGCAGTAGCTTTCACACCTTTTGTACTGAGAAGGGATGTGATTTTTTTTCGCAGGAACAGCTCTCCTTTATACGGACTGTAAAAATACTGGACTTTTCCTTCTTCTGAAATCATGTTGGCAAGATCTTCAGCAATCTGCCGTTTATCATAGATTCCTGGACAGGCGATGCCGCTTCCCATGGAGATCAGTTTCTCATCGCCGAATCGCTGGAATAGATCATCAAAAGTCACTTCCATATCGATATATTCATCTTTGATCTGATCAAACCAGTTCACTTTTTTTACTGTCTTCCGCTCCAGTTTTGTCTTCGTATTTGATTTCCGGTTCGAATACCTGCTGTAGTCTGCCTCAGAATCCTTCAATGAAGCACCTTTTTCAACCTCTTCCGACCATTCTCCCATCCGGACCTCATATCCTACTCCCTGCCTGGAATCGATCAGTTCCTCTGCTTTCAGTTCGTTATAGGCTCTTGCTACCGTATTTCTATGAACGCCCAAAAACTGCGCCATAGCCCTCTCCGATGGCAAGATGCTCCCTATCGGAAGCTTTCCTGACAGAATTTCCTTTTTCAGCTGATTGGAAAGCTGGAGGTAAACTGGTATTTTCGATTTTTCATCTATTTTAACGTTCATGATCTGTCTTTTTTGGTTTCTCGCCGTGGAACTGATAATAACAAACTTCCAGTCTTCCGTTATAAAGCTTTCTGCGACGTTCTGCGGGCCGGCCCATTGCTTTCTTTTCTATGGTTTTATCTGCGGTGATGACGAACAGCGACCATGTAGGGTTTTCTTTAAAGAAGCGGCTGTAGGACTGATAAATTTTATCAATGGCTTCCTGGTCCCCGATTCTTTGTCCATAAGGTGGATTTGTGATCAGGACACCTCTTTCCGATTTAGTCCTGAGCGCCGAAACATCTGCCGTATAAAACTTGATGCAATCGTCTACTCCTGCTTCCTCTGCATTGAGCCTTGCTGCTTTTACCGCCTGCGGATTGATGTCTGAGCCGAAAATTTTCAGTTGCACGTCATTATTGATCGCATTGAAAGCTTTCTTTCGTTCTTCTTTCCACAGGTTTTCAGGAATTGCTTCCCATTCTTCACTGGCAAAGCTTCTGGATAAACCCGGAGCAATATTCTTTCCGATCATCGCCGCTTCTATCGGTATCGTTCCTGATCCGCAGCATGGATCTGCGAGTATTCGATCCTCCCTCCAAAAAGAAAGCTCGATCATCGCTGCAGCAAGCGTTTCTTTTATCGGAGCTTCCACACTATGCTGGCGGTATCCACGCTTATGCAGTCCCGGTCCTGTCGTATCCAGAGTTACGGTTACCCTGTCTTTTAACAAGGTTATCTTGATATCATAAAGGGCTCCACTCTTCTCAAAATAGTCTATACCATAAGTTTCTTTCAACCTCTCGATTACAGCTTTTTCTGCTACTGACTGACATGCTGGGACGCTCGACAGCTTGGATTTTACAGAAGAACCATTAACAATAAATTTTCCATTGACAGGAATCCAGTGTTCCCACGGAATTCCCTTGATCTGTTGAAACAGATCTTCAAACTCATATGCCATAAATTCCGCCATCTTGATCTGCACCCGGTCTGCCGTCCGCAGCCACAGATTCGCCCGGACAACAGCCCTTTCATCTCCCAGAAAGGTAACTTTTCCGTCTTCTGTTTTCAGGATCTTATATCCCAGTTTTTCAATTTCCCGCCTTGAAGCTGCTTCCAGTCCAAAGGTGGTTGCTGCTATGATTTCCAATTTCAACGATTCTTATTCCTTTCGTTCTTCACTTGCTTCCTATGTCTTGTATTTAACTTGTTGTACCTGTGTTTCCTGCCATACTGCCGCTCTGCAGTATATCTCAG
Organism: uncultured Clostridia bacterium; assembly: GCA_934277655.1. Taxonomy (GTDB): domain Bacteria; phylum Bacillota; class Clostridia; order Peptostreptococcales; family Anaerovoracaceae; genus CAG-238. The sequence continues at coordinate 8,262 of CAKQVC010000011.1, read as the reverse complement.
GATTTTGCCATATTATCCGTCCCTATTGTGTCCCAGAGCTCTGCCACGATTTATCTCTAAAAATTTTACGGTTTTTCATATACAGAAACAGCGTCCTACCAAGGACGCTGAATATCGTTTACAGATATGGTGCTTTCTTATTCAACGAATTGCCTTCCAGTTTTTCGAGGGAGTCAAGAGCTTTCCCTGTACCGATTGCCACACAGGATTTCGGATCTTCTGCAATGATAACTTTAATGCCGGTTCTCTCTTCGATCCTCTTGTCAATACCATAAAGCAGTGCTCCTCCGCCTGTTACGATAATACCTGAATTACTGATATCTGCTGCCAGTTCAGGCGGTGTTCTTTCGAGCACATTATGAACAGCCTCCGAAATTGTCTGCAGTGGCTCTTCCAATGCATCCATCATCTCTCCGGAAGTAACTTCCACGCTTTTGGGAAGTCCTGTTACCAGGTCACGACCCCGGCACTCTCTGGAAATCTGTTCTTCTCTTGCAAATGCAGTTCCGATAGTCACCTTCAGTTCTTCTGCTGTTCTTTCGCCGATATATAATTTATGATTCTTTCTCATATATTTGATAATCGATTCATCAAACTTATCGCCTGCCATTTTTACTGACGTACTTGCAACAATTCCACCCAGGGAAATAACTGCAATATCAGTCGTACCGCCACCGATGTCGATAACCATGACGCCGTCCGGCTTAGAAATGTCGATACCAGCTCCGATCGCAGCTGCAACCGGCTCTTCCATAAGATAAACATCTTTGCCGCCTGCCTGCGTTGCTGCTTCTCTTACCGCTCTTTTTTCAACTTCGGTAACACCGCTTGGTACACATACCATAATCTTAGGCTTGAAGAATCTCCCGCTTCCGCAAGTTTTTCTGATAAAATATTTCAGCATTCTTTCCGTGATATCATAGTCAGAAATAACACCGTCTTTCAGCGGTCTTACTGCTACGATATTGGCAGGTGTTCTTCCGAGCATCTGTCTGGCTTCTTCTCCAACCGCAAGAATCTCATCTGTATCATTATTGATTGCCACTACCGATGGCTCATTAAGTACAATACCTTTTCCCTTAATATACACCAGGACATTGGCTGTGCCAAGATCTATACCTACTTCTGTCGCAAATCCCATTACGCTCTCCTTTTTCACTCTTATTATAATGTTTATTTTCTGATGTTATTATCATTAGCATTTCTTCTAACATTATATAAAATTTTTTCACATTTTTCAATTTTTTTAGTGTAAATAACGTAATTTTTTCCTCACATTTGCTTGTTTTCGGAAACGAATCGCTTAATTTTCTTGCCGGTCGTTTTTTCGAACTCCTCTTTTCGCACTGTGATCTTCCGGATCTTCTTAAAAAGTGGCAGATTTTTATTGATCTGATCCACTTCGTTCCAGAGAAGCTGCTCGACTTTCGCAGCATCCTGCGCTGCTTCTTTTCCCAACGCTGCTTCCACTTCCTCCATATCGGGACGGATAGTTGCAACAATCATATCATCCTGCCCGTCCTTATCCTTTGCTGCCCAGACCATGGACTCAGCCACCAGCGAAACCTTTCCCAGATAGTATTCCAGCTCCTCCGGGAAAACATTCTTACCATTTCTGGTAATGATCACATTCTTCTTTCTGCCTGTGATATACAGATATGAACCATCCATATAGCCCAAATCTCCGGTATGGAACCATCCGTCAACCAGTACCTTTTTCGTTTCTTCCGGCATATGATAGTATCCCATCATAACGTTAGGGCCTTTCAGACAGATTTCGCCAATTCCCTCTTCATTTTTATCTGCGATTATCGCCTCATCCCCCGGCAAAATATGACCAATAGAATCATTTCTCGGATTATCATCTGGGTTCAAAGCCGCCATCGGTGCACATTCTGTCAGCCCATAGCCTTGTAGTGCCATGATTCCCAGATCCCTAAAAAACTGCAGGATCTCCGGGTCGATGGCCGCCCCACCGGCAATCATCATTTGCATCCTGCCCCCGAAGACGTTCAAAATATCTTTCAGCAGGATCTTATTCAGATTGAGACCGAATTTAGACGTTGTTTTGTTCAGTTTCAATACTTTTTTTACAGTCTTTTCCTTACCCTGTTTGCGGATATTTTTCCAGATCGTCTTATATAAACTTTCAAAGATCAGCGGCACACCCAAGAAAAAAGTTGGTCTGATCTCCTGCAGGTTTTTCTGGATATATTTCAGCCCCTCGCAGTAACCAATGCTGGCACCTTTATATAACGGCATCAAAAATCCGCAGGTGCATTCATACGTATGATGGATTGGCAGAACGCTGAAGAAAATATCCGTTGGATCTACATACAGCATGGTCGGTGCGCTCATCAGATCACTGCAGATATTGGTATGGGAAAGCATGACACCCTTGGCGATTCCCGTCGTACCGGAAGTAAAAAGCAGTACACCCATCTCATCTGCATAGATCTCAGCATCCAGATACGTTCTGTCTCCTTCTAAAACCCTCTGTTTTCCTTCATCGATCAATCTTGCCCAGGAAAGCACACCGTCTTTTTCTTCCTCTGCGTTCAGATTTACCAATATGCGAAGGTTCGTTTCTCCCCTCTCATGAATATCCTGAAAAATGCTCAGGAATTTCTTTGTAAACAGCACACATTCGCAATCTGCTTCTGCGACCAGCTGCTCCAGCTCCGAAGCACCCAGTTCCTTATCCAGAGGAACCGCAACCCCCAGTCCGCAGACAGCTGCCAGATATGATGAAGCCCACTGATAGCAGTTATCTCCGATGATCGCAATTCTTTTTCCCATCAGGTCCCGGGCGGCAAGTGCCGTTCCCAGTGCATTCAGATCATCCAGGGTCTGTCCGTAAGTGATTTCCCGGAAAGGTTCGCCTTTGACAAAACGCTGCCGGAACGCAACCTGCTCACGTCCATATCGTTCAACGCTTTTATACATCATATCCCGAAGGTCTGCGATTGGATAACTGTCTTTATACATAATGGCTGGGTCCTTCGATGCATTAATTTCTGCTACGAAGTCCTCCGCACGTTTTTGTTCTTTTTGTTTTATTTCCTGATAATTCATGGTCTCTATCTCCTTTCACCATCCCATAATCTCTGTATCCTGTTTTATCTTATAAGATAAAATTTATAATAACATTCTGTCGTTGTCAATACTGAATTTTTCGATTAATTTTTCAACTGTCATGTTCTGCCGTTCCTGTCCGGTAATGTCCATCATGATCTGCCCGCTTTTCATCAGGATTGTCCGATTTCCGTAGTGTAGTGCATCTTTCATATTATGTGTGATCATCAGTGTGCACATACCCGGATTCTGTGCAAACGTATTGGTCAGTTCCAGTACTTTTGATGCCGCTGCCGGGTCAAGCGCCGCAGTATGTTCATCTAACAGCAGCAGTTTCGGCTGTGCGATAACTGCCATAAAAAGCGTCAGTGACTGTCGTTGACCCCCGGATAGCAGCTTTACTTTTTCTGTCATGCGATTTTCCAGCCCCATACCAAGCATCGACAGCTTTTCCCGGAAAAATTCCCGGTCTTTTTTCGTAATGCCCGGCTGCAGACCTCTCGGTTTATTTTTATAATATGCAATCGCAAGGTTCTGCTCAATTGTCATATCAAATGCAGTCCCTTTCAATGGATCTTGAAAGACTCTTCCGATATTTTTTGCTCTTTTATGTTCCGGCAGTCTGGTTAAATCCTGTCCATCCAGAAGAATACTTCCGCCATCGGATGGAAAAACGCCCGCAATACAGTTCAGCAACGTAGATTTTCCCGCACCGTTGTTTCCGATGATCGTTACAAAATCTCCTTCTTTCAGGTGCAATGTGACGTCGTTTAAAGCTACTTTTTCATTGATGGTTCCCTGGCTGAAAATTTTCGTCAGATGATTTACTTCTAAAAGATTCTTCATTTGCGCACCTCTTTTCCGGAAAATTTCATTGTCAGTTTGCTGCCCTTACCTCCGAGCAGTCCTAAAGATAAAGCGATCGCTACGATTACTGCCGATACCAATTTCATATCGGTGGATTCCATGCCCAGATAAAGTGCCTGTGCCATGATGATACGATAAACAACTGCCCCTAAAGCCGCTGCGATCAGTCTGCGGAGAAGTGTTTTGGTTCCAAAAATAACTTCGCCTAAGATAACAGATGCCAGACCGATGACCATCATGCCGACGCCACTGTTGATGTCTGCAAACCCCTGGTTCTGTGCCAGCATACCGCCTGCAAGGCCTACCAGTCCGTTGGAGACAGCCAGCCCCATCAGCTTCATGGCATCACAGGAACCCCCGCACGCTTTGACCATATCTTCATTGTCGCCGGTCGCACGGAACAGGAAGCCCAGCCGCGTCTGAAGGAAAAGATATAACACGGCAATGATCACTGCCAGGATAACAAGGTTCATGATAATTCCCGCATATCTAGGCTCCATGATCTTATCTGCAAGCTTGTAAATCGTATCTACTTTCGTCAATGGGATATTCGGCGTTTTACCCATGATTCTCAGGTTGATGGAGTAGGATGCCATCATGACCAGAATTCCGGCAAGGATTGCCTGGATTTTTAATTTGGTGTGCAACAGCCCTGTAATAAGTCCTGCCGCTCCTCCTCCGATAAACGCTCCGATCAGCGCCAGAAACGGATTTCCACCTGCCGAACAGATGACGGCAGAAACCGCCATTCCCGTTACGATAGATCCATCCACCGTAAGATCCGGCATATTCAACGTTCGAAAAGACAAAAATACCCCCAAAGCCAGCACTGCATAAATCATGCCCAGCTCCAGGGACCCTAACAGGGCACCAAAAGTCATCATAATCGTTCACATAACCTTTCTCTTTTTACATCCAGCAGCATCTAACTGGTTTTCAGCTGCGAATCAACTTTACAGAAGCAGGCAGAAACACATTCTTCTGCTTCTGCCTGTCTTATTTTTATTTATTTACATGTTTTCAAGTTTTGGACTCCCTTTTTGCATTTCGTGATCCGCACGATCTGCACAGCCTCCAAAACCTCCGGGATCAGAATCAGCATCAATTCCTGTCTTTCTGCTGCTTATTCCAGAACCGTTGCTTCATCTAAAATGTCGGACGGAATTTCAACGCCGATAGTATCTGCTGTCTTGGTGTTTACATAAATCTGCATATCAGACATTTTAACGACCGGCATCTCCGCTACGTTCGCCCCCTCAAATATCTGTGCGACCATCTTTGCTGTTTCTTTTCCCAGTACCGTGTAATCAATACCGTAAGTTGCAAGACCGCCATCCTGAACCATAGAATCTGCACTTACATAGAACGGGATTTTCGCATCGTTGAAAATTTCTGTTGCAACTGCCATTGCGGAAGCTACTGTATTATCAATTGGAGAGTAAACCACATCTACTTTATCAGCAAGATACTGTGCAGCCTGCTGTACTTCGCTTGTGTTTGTTACTGTAGATTCCACGACTTTATATCCGTTTGCATCTGCATATTCTTTTAATCCTTTGATAACAGAATCGGAGTTATCTTCTCCTGTGCTATACAGGGCACCGATGGTCTTAAAGCCCGGTGTGATCTGGTTTGCAAGCTTCATGATAGCTTCTGCAGAAACTTCATCCGATGTGCCGCTTACGTTTCCTCCCGGTGCATTCAGATCATCCACAAGTCCTGCATCAACCGGATCTGTAACAGCTGCAAAGATGATCGGAATATCGGTTGTTTCACTGAGTACAGCCTGTGCTGCTGGTGTTGCGATTGCAACGATCACATCGCATTTATCAGATACAAAAGTCTGTGCGATCGTCTTCATGTTTGTCATGTCATTCTGACCATTCTGATAATCTATCTCCAGGTTTTCTCCATCTACATAACCTGCATCAGCAAGCCCTTCCACAATGCTCTCTCTGATCGTGTTCAGGGAAGGATGTTCCATCAGCTGAAGGATTCCCACTTTAAACACCTTATCTCCGTCCGCCTGCGTATTATCGTTACCGCAGCCTGCCAGAAGCATCATGGATAAAACCAGGATCATTGCCATTGCCATTACTTTTTTCATCGTCTTTTTCATTTTTTCTTTCTCCTTTTCAATCAGTTCGTTTTCGGCATCGGAATGACTTTGCAAAATCTTTTCTCCGCCGTTTTATGAAATAATTGAAGTGTTCTCTGCCCCGGTGTTTTCCCGAAATCAAAAAACCTGTCCTTGAAAATCAAGGACAGGTTATCAGCCTGCGGTGCCACCTTGGTTGATCTCGACTGCTCCATCTGCCGTACTTTTCTTTATCTTCTTTCTTCCGGCTTCAGTCTTTCGAAATCCTCTCTGCAGAGTGCCGTCACACTCCTTTCCACTCACGTAGGAACCACGTCTCAGATACTTGCATTGCTTCTTTCTCTACTTTTCCACTCAGCTGCCTGCTACTTTCGGCTTTATCGCTTTGCTGCTTCGCATTTCTTCGTGGCAGTTGCTTTCAAGCTTCAATGCGTTCCCCTCGCCCTCAGGAGCCCATTATTCTAATCCTGCATCTGTCCGGCTTCCACCATCCCGGATTCGCTGTGAGATCGTAAATTAGTTTTACTTCTCCTTCAAAGGTTTTTGTATTGAATTAACATGAGTTTAGCATGACTTTTGTTGGATGTCAATAGTTTTTTTGATTTCTACCCCGACTTTTTTGTTCCAAATACAGTACTTCCCTGCATTAGATATTCCTAGTACCCGTAAACTTTCCGATATCTCAAGATTATCGGGACTGCAACAAACGCTGCCAGGATTTCTGCTGCGGGAAGTGCCCACCATACGCCGTCAATTCCCCACCAGATCGGCATCAGGATCAGTGCCCCCACCTCAAAGATCAATGTTCTCATAATTGAGATCAAAGCTGAAATTTTGCCGTTATTTAATGCAGTAAAGAACCCAGATGCAAAGATATTGATGCCACTGAAGAACACACTGATCGCAATGATACGGAATCCGGTTATCATCAGCTCCTGGAGTACTTCATCCTGCGACGCAAAGATCAGAACCAGCGGACGATCGAATACTTCTGCAAGCAGCAACATGGCTGTAGAGAAAATCAGAACCAGCTTAACCGATATTTTGAACAGCTTGTGTATGTTCGAACGATTATCTGCACCATAGTTATAACTGAAAATCGGTGCCACTCCGGATGTAAAACCGATCAGAAGTGCTACAAAAATAAACTGCAGATACAAAATCGCACTAATCGCTGCAACCCCTTTTTCACCTACGATTGCCATCATCTGCAGGTTAAACAAAGTAGTTGTTATCGCACTGGAAAGGTTAGTGACCATCTCAGAAGCGCCATTTCCCATAGCAAGAAGAAGTTCCCTTCCGTTCCACTGCGGTTTCTCAAAGTGAAGCAGACTTTTCTTATTAAAAAATACTTTCAGCGGGATCAGTCCTGCTGCCAGCATGCCTGCCATCGATGCATAACCAGCTCCTGCTACACCGAAATCCAAAACTCCCACCAGAAGAATATCTAATCCAATATTCAAGACACCTGCCGCCACCGACAGCCACAAGCCCATATGCGGTCTATCTGCCGTTACCAGAAATCCCTGGAACAGAATCTGAAGTGACCATACAGGACCCGCCAGAACCATAATGCGCCCATATTCCACACAATACGGTAAGAGCTCTTCATCAGAACCGATATGCATATAGATTGTCTCATCAAACAGCAGGAATATGGTTACCATGACAAACATGACCGCCAGGTTTACCAGTACAGTCAGGCTTAGAAAGCTGCAGGCTTCATGCTGTTTTCCCTCGCCCATTTTTTTACCGATGACTGCATTGCTTCCCATCTGGAAAACAAAAGTTAAGGCCATTACTACATTCAAAACCGGATACACAATATTAAGAGCTGACAGACCGACACTTCCCACGAAATTTGATACAACAATGCCGTCAACGATGGTATACATCGATACAAACAGCATACGTATCATCGTCGGAAGTGTAAAGGTAAAGATATTTTTTGAAGTGATCGGTTTATCATAAATTGAATTTTCAGTCTCCATAAGATCACATGTTGTATCTTCCATTCTTTTTTCCTTTCCTGATAGAAAATATTTTAGCCGGCATCCTTTCATCAGTCCTGCTTTTTTCAGAAGAAAAACTCTCTCCTTGGTTGGAAAGAGTTTTATTTGACTGTTTGGAATTCTTGATTTGTTTTGCGTTATTTTTCCAGCGGTCCGGATCCTCTTATTTTTCTTTGTTGTTCTTGAGAATCATTCTACCATACCTTGAGG
>CAKQVC010000010.1 GCA_934277655.1 uncultured Clostridia bacterium | reverse complement strand
CTTTTATATTCTTTTATACGATTCAGACTATTTGTAAGCCTTCTTAGCTGTTTCGCAAAGTGCTGCGAATGCTGGTGCATCATAGATAGCCATTTCGGAAAGCATTTTTCTGTTGATTTCAATGCCAGCCTTCTTCAAACCATCCATTAATCTGCTGTAGCTGATATCGTTCATTCTTGCTGCAGCGTTGATTCTTGCAATCCACATCTGTCTATACTGTCTCTTCTTTAACTTTCTGCCAACATATGCAGATCTTAAGGATCTCATAACTGCAGGGTTTGCAGCTCTGAATACCTTACTCTTAGTTCCATAGAAGCCCTTTGCTAATTTTAATATTTTCTTATGTCTCTTGTGAGCATTTACACCTTTTTTTACTCTTGCCATTTTATCTTACCTCCTACTATCTTTCAAACTATTTTGCCATGGATCTAAGCATTCTCTTTAAGTCAGCACTGGTTAAAACTGTGGATTTTCTTAATCCTCTTTTTCTCTTAGCTGTCTTCTTAGTAAGAATATGGCTCTTATATGCCTTGTTTCTCTTAATCTTTCCGGATCCTGTTAATTTCAGTCTTTTACATGCTCCTCTATGGGATTTCATCTTATTCTTTGCCATGATGATTTTTTCCTCCTATATAAATCTGATAGAATTTGTAACTTATTTATCTTGATTTGCCGGTAAGCGCACCTGTTATTTATCTGTTTTAGGTCCCAGCACCATAGTCAGACTTCTTCCTTCAAACAGCGGTTTCTTTTCAATTACGCCGACTTCAGAAACAACTTCCGCAAAAGTTTTCATAACTTCCATGCCTCTTGCTGTATAATCTTTTTCTCTGCCTCTGAACCGCAAACTTACTTTAACCTTATCTCCATCCTTCAGGAATTTGGAAGCTGTGTTTGCTTTGACCTTGATGTCATGATCCTCAATAAATGTGCTTAATCGGATTTCTTTCACCTGAGTCGTCTTTTGCTTTTTACGGGCTTCTTTTTCACGCTTCTGAAGTTCATAGCGGTATTTTCCGTAATCCAAGATCTTGCAGACAGGTGGTTTTGCGTTCGGAGAAATATTGACCAGGTCAAGTTTTTTCTCAGTTGCTAAATCCAATGCTTTATCTGTCGGCATAATACCAAGCATTGTTCCATCTGTATCGATGACCCTTACTTCCTTTTCGCGAATTTCTTCGTTAATCTGATTTCCTTTACTAATGGTTGGCACCTCCTAAAAAACAAAGCGGATTCCTAAAGAATCCGCATTCAGTACACGCTTATGCATGTAAATTTCAACATATCAACCTATGGCGACGACGTAGGCCTCACAGGTGAGAAGCGGACACTTCTTCTTCGTTACTGATATAGTATACCCCACTTGCAAACATCTGTCAATCATTTTTTTCACTTTGTCATGTTTTTATAGATGTCAAGGGAAAGTTAGAAAAATAATCTCATTTTCTTTGATTATTATATTATTTCAGTTTTGAGGACGGAGGTGTCAAACTTCCGCGAATGCATCCGCAGCGTTGGTTTCTGCCATAGCCGGAATAGCTGATGTAATCATCATGGCAGCCGCGATGGTCGATGTAAGTAATAATCTCTTGATTTTCATTTCCATCCTGATTTGACATATAAACTATAATGTGATAATATCTATTTAGCAAAGGATTGTCGCTTGTGGAATGGCGGCTCAGTCCGAAATTAGTTTTTTCGCAAAGGCCGTCAAACGATTCGTTTGGCGGTTTCGTTTATCTTTTACTCTTTTTGCAAAGAGCGATAACAGCTACTGTAAATAGACCAAGCTGAATTAAGTCAGACAAAGTTATGTACATCAGCCTCACCCCCTTTCATTGGGAGTGACCGAGCCGCCAGCGACAATCCTTGGTGTAAAAGCCTTTCAGCGTGTTACCGTTTTTTGCCATTCGAGAACATTTGTTCTCTTTTTTTTATTTTACACAAGAGTTTTTCTCTTGTCAATGGACTTTACCCATATGCACAAGAAAAGTAAAGGGCTTGCCATATTGCTACGACAAGCCCGGACATCCGGGTGCTCCCTTACAAATCGCTTTAACTGCCGTTCATGCGGGCAATATGGGTGACAATAGTATACGATGTGACCTCTGAAATCATATCATTGTCAACATGTTTTGCCTTCACTACCTTCGCAATCTCACGCTTTTCTTGTGCTGCGCCACGTTCAGCAGCTGAAAACATGTTGTTTTATGCACAAAAATAAGAAGGCATCCGTCTCTTCATTGACTGTAATATGCCTTCTTTTTTATCGCTTTTGTATTTTAGGCTCTCTACACCCTCTTCTTTGTCAGTGTGCCGGCAATCAGACAGATGACAATAGTAATTGCCATATCTGGCAGAGTATTGCCCAGCACAAAGTCCACATTCATCAGCATGCGGTACAGGATGAAACCGATCAGCCAGATAACCAGATTCTTTACGGATACCATGCTCTTGCTGTGATCCTGCTTCAAGATGAAAAAGTCTGCAATCTGAATGGCGATCATCGGTGCGAATACCGATCCAATGTAATACAGGAAGTCTGTGATATCATCCATCGGGAACAGGATGGCGCCTGCCGTACCAATCACTGCAGCTGCCACTGCAACCCATTTGCCGTTCAGCCCGTCGACGATGGATTCACTGGATACGCCAGCCGAATATGCATCCAGGAAGGTCGTTGTAACGGTGGAAAATACAATAATCAAAAGTGCTGCAATGCCAAGTCCGGCTTTTACCATGATCTGGGCGATATCTGACTCTCCTGTAAAGATTGCCGCACCCATACCGATAATGTACATAAAGCAGCTGACAACGCCGTAAGTCAATACACTGGTCAGGGTTGCCTGCAACGGCTTCTTCGCTTCTCTGGTATAATCGCTGATCAACGGCAGCCAGGAAAGCGGCATTGCCACAGAAAGCTCTACTGCTGCACCAAAGCTCATCGCATCCGAAGAGTCTACTACCTGCATCGAACCTTTTCCAAAGATCACAAATCCTAAAATGACTGTCAGAATAAACAGTGCTGCCATAGCGACCGTGTTCAGCTTGCCCAGATTTTCAATCCCGATGAGAATCCATACGATGATCAGCACGCCAATGATTAAACACCATACCCAGTGTCCGATGTTCCATGCACCGCCGGCCGCCAATGCACCGTCATAAATCATAATCGCCGTCCAGCCAACCAGCTGCACGATATTCAATACCGAAAACAGCAGACTGCCGCGGATACCGAAGCTCATTTTTACGGTTTCCATAGAGCTTCTGCGTGCCTTGCCGCCGATCAAACCTGCTGCAAACATCATGCTGCAGCCAATGATATGACCGATAAGGATTGCCCAGACCGCTTTGCTGAAACCAAGTGGTGCAAAATATGTACCGGTCAGAATTTCGGCAATGGATACGCCTGCGCCGAACCAGATCAGACCATTCTCAAAATTAGAAGTGCGTTTTTCATTCATCTTATTCTGCCTCCTTTGCAAACTCGCCCTGTAAATCAAAAGCGTGATTCATTGGACCGGAACCTTGTCCCAGGTTCAGCTGGGCTGCCAATGCACCGGAAATATAGGCTTTGGAACGTTTTACTGATTCCGCTAAAGTGAATCCCTTAGCGAGGTTTGCTGCAATCGCACTGGACAGGGTGCAACCGGTGCCATGGGTGTTCGGGTTATCGATTCTTTCCCCATGGAACCAGATCAACTGACCGTGGTCGTAGAGCAGATCATCTGCATCACAAAGAGAATGTCCGCCTTTGAGCAGTACGGCGCAGTGATAGTCGTCTCCGATTTTTTTTGCTGCAGTTTCCATATCCTCTTTGCTCTCAATTTTCATGGAAGAAAGGATTTCTCCTTCTGGAATATTCGGTGTCACTACCGTTGAGATCGGCAGCAACTTTTCAATTAACGCTTCAATTGCGTCTGTCTTGATCAGGGATGAACCGCTGGTTGCGACCATGACCGGATCCACGACGATGTTCTTTGCGCCATAGTGATGCAGTCTTTCTGCGATGGCATTAACGATTGCCGTGGAAGATACCATGCCAATCTTAACTGCATCTGGATAGATGTCCTCAAAGACTGCATCCAGCTGTTCTTTCAGGAATTCAGGTGTTGTTTCAAAAATGTCTCTTACGCCGGTTGTGTTCTGCGCTGTCAGTGCGGTAATGGCACACATGGCAAACACACCATTCAGTGTCATCGTTTTCAGATCAGCCTGAATACCGGCGCCTCCGCTGCAGTCACTGCCAGCGATTGATAATGCTGTTTTCACACTATTTCTCCTTTGTTTTCTTTGATTTTCGCATTATTTTTATATAGCGACGGAAAGTGGTGCCCCCAATCCACCGCGAAGCCCTAGTCCACTGATTGACGAGCCATTTGGCGATGTCAGAAGTGCGACAGGTCTCGTGTCAGGAGTGCAGGAGCTTGGCTCCGTGGCACTCCTTTATATCTGAAACTCTGAAAAATCCCGCAGATACACATCTGCCTTTTTTTTCAATGCTTCCTGCCTTGGTTCGTGCGTGTCAAACACTGCAACGGTCAAAAATCCATCATCTGCAGCCGTTTTCAGTGCAAAAAGGACATCTTCAAAAACCAGCGTTTCCGAAGATTTTGCCCCTAAAAACTCTGCCGACCGGCGGTAAATTTCCGGCTGCGTCTTGCCATAGCCAACCTCTGTGCAGGTAAATATCCTCTTGAAATAATGCCGCACGCTGCAGCGCTGCAAAGCTGCTTCGACAAGATGCCGATCCGTTGCCGTTGCCACGCACATGGGAATGTCTTTGTCCTGCAACATTTGTAAGACCATTTTTACTCCTTTTTTCAGCGGCGCCTGATGAAAATAAAAATCCTCTATCATGGCATTGATACCTGAGGCAATCTCTTCTTCCGTCATCTTCAGCTGATACTGCTGTTTTATGTAAGCAGCTGACTCTGGCAGGCTCATAGGCGCTGTTGCATCATTTACCTCCTGTCCTGCGTCCACTCCCAGACTTAAAAGATACTGCCGTGCAATATCATCCCATACTGCCATAGAATCCAGAAGAGTACCATCCATATCGAAAATGGCTGCTTTTACCGGTCGTGGCAGCTTACTCATGTGCCACCATCCTTTCCGAAAGCTCACGTAACTTTCTGCATTCCTCTTGAATATTTTCTGCCGAAAAGATGGCAGATACCAGTGCCACCCCGTCTACACCTGATTCCGCCAGTTCCATGATATTTTTCTCCGAAATACCGCCAATGGCTGTGACCGGAATAGCGACCGCCTCGCAGATTTCTTTCAGTCTGTCGTGTGGAACCTCTGCGGCATCCAGTTTAGTCGATGTCGGAAATACAGCCCCTACACCCAGATAATCTGCACCGGCAGCCTGCGCTGCAAGCGCCGCTTCGACCGTCTGTGCTGACACTCCTATGATCATGTCCGGTCCGGTTTTTTTGCGAACCGCACCGGCCTCCATATCGCTCTGCCCTACATGAACACCATCCGCACCGCATTTGATAGCAATCTCCACATTATCATTGACAATAAATGGAACACCGTATTGATGACATAAATTCTTCATCGCAATGGCTTCCTGCAGAAAATGTTCTTCATCCAGCTCTTTTTCACGTAACTGGACGCAGGTTGCCCCACCCTTCAGTGCATCCTCGACCTGTTCCAACAAGGTCTGTCTGCCTGTCCATGCACGATCCGTCACTGCATATAGCCGCATGGTTTCTTTTTTACATTTCATTTTATTTCATGCTCCTTCCACCGGAAGCTTCCGCATGGCATGGCATAGCACAATCTACCACCAGCCTGCTCCGGCATGTTTTCTACAGAATCTTATAGTCTGCTCTTTCTTCTAATGTCTGACCATCCAGATGGAAAATTTCGTCAATGATATAATTCCTGTATGTCGAATTCCCATCCTTTTCGCCAAGCCGCTCATAGGCAAGTTCCCCGCAGACACCCATCGCACAGACTGCAGATGCTGCAGCTTCCAACATCTTGTCTGGATTTGCTGTCACAAAAGCTGCCGTTAAAGCTGAAAGCTGGCATCCTGTACCAGTAATGCTGCTCATCATTGGATGTCCATTAAAGATGCAATAAGCCTTTTCACTGTCTGCAACAATATCAATTGCCCCCGTGATCGCAACCACCGCATGGGTTTTCGCTGCAAAGGCTTTCGCAAACGCCGTCGCTTCTGCCAGATTTTCCTCCGTAACGGCATCGCTGACATCTGCATCAACTCCTTTAGTAGATCCGCTTCCGATCGCCAAAGTCTTGATTTCAGAAATATTGCCACGGATGGTTGCAAATTTTACTTCATCCAGCAGCTTAACTGCAGTTTCCGTCCGCAGTTTCGACGCACCTGCCCCCACCGGATCCAATACAACCGGATGACCAAGTTCGTTGGCTTTTTTTCCGGCAGCCAGCATTGCCGGAATAGTCCGCTGATTCAGTGTTCCAATGTTAATGTTAAGTCCCGCGCAGATCGTGGTAATTTCCTCCACTTCCTCAATGTCATCCGCCATGATCGGTGAGCCACCGCAGGCCAGCAAGATGTTAGCACAGTCGTTGACTGTCACATAGTTTGTAATATTATGAATTAATGGATGTTTTTCTCTTACATTTTGCAAAATTTCTTTCAGCATATCTGCCTTCCTTTCTTCCCGTGCCACAAACAAATAAAATGGAGTTCTCTACGCCATGCAAAAACAGGAACCACCTTATTTGGGTAATTCCTGCTCAAACTTATCTGCATGATGTATGTATCTGTATAAGTCCCTCCGTTGGCATTATCCAAATCAGGTATTCCGGTCGAAGGTCACACCTTCCTCTCAGCCTGTACTTCAAGCTCCCGTCTGCTTCATATATCTGTTTTCGAGTTGTCACTACTCTATTATATAGAACCCTTTTTCTAAAATCAACCTCTTCGCAAAATTTTCCCGCTCAGTTTCGATATTTTTGCCGTTTTTCGAGCTGTCTTAGGTTTACAGGATCAGTGCTTCTGCCTTTAACCCCTTTCTTTTGCCGATTCCGATATTTTTCCCTCGAAACGGTTCTTTCTTGTGTCGCTTGGCACTTCTGTCGGATATTGTCCGCTGAAGCAGGCTGTGCAGAATCGGTCTCCGTCATCGTCTGCTGTCAGATGCACCACGTCTTCCATGCTGAGATAGCCGAGACTATCTGCCCCGATGATCTGACGGATTTCTTCAATCGTGTGATGGTTTGCGATCAGATTATCTCTGGAATCAATGTCTACACCGTAATAGCAAGGATCTGTAAATGGCGGTGCCGATACACGCATGTGAACCTCTGTTGCACCAGCCTCCCGAAGCAATTTGATGATCGGTCCGCATGTCGTTCCCCTCACGATTGAATCATCTACCATGACAACACGTTTTCCGCAGACAGTACTGGAAATCGTATTCAGCTTGATCTTTACCTTATCTTCACGATTCGCCTGCCCCGGAGAAATAAAGGTTCTCCCGATATACTTATTCTTGATAAAGCCAATGCCGTACGGTATTCCTGATGCATTTGCATATCCCAGTGCCGCATCCAGTCCGGAATCCGGAACTCCGATAACAACATCTGCATCTACGGGATGTTGTTTTGCCAGGAATTCTCCTGCCCTGAGGCGTGCATCATGTACCGAATAACCATCAATAACTGAATCCGGCCGCGCAAAATAGATATATTCAAACACACACATTGTCTGTTTCTGTCTGCCGCAATGATCAGTGATCGATGTAATCCCCTCCTTCGTAAAAACAAGGATTTCTCCTGGCTGGATGTCTCGTACAAACTTTGCACCCACAGCATCCAGGGCACAGCTTTCAGAAGCAACTACATATTTTCCATCTTCTGTAATGCCGTAACACAACGGGCGAAAGCCTTTCTCATCTCTGGCTGCAATCAATTTTGATGGAGACATGATGACCAGTGAGTACGCTCCTTTTAAGCGATACATCGCCTGATTGACAGCGGCCTCCATGGATGGCGCTGTCAAACGTTCTTTCGTGATGATATAAGAAATCACCTCGGTATCACTGGTTGTATGAAAGATGGATCCCGTAAGTTCAAGTTCTTCCCGCAGTTCAAAGGAATTGGTCAGATTACCGTTATGAGCCAGTGCCATCCGCCCCTTTACGTGATTTACCACGATTGGCTGGGCGTTCAGTCTGCCGTTACCTCCGGTCGTACCGTACCGCACATGACCAACTGCTATGTTGCCATACCCCAATCTGTCAAGAACATCTCTGGTAAACACATCATTAACCAGTCCCACATCCTTGTAGTCGTGAAACAAGCCATCATCATTGACCACAATGCCGCAGCTCTCCTGTCCCCGGTGCTGCAATGCAAAAAGTCCATAATAGCAGGATCTTGCCAGGTCTTCCGTTGTGTCTGAAAAGATACCAAACACGCCACATTCTTCTCTAAGTTTATCCATAATCCGAGTCTCTCTTTCTAGCTTTTTATCGTCTTTTTGTTTTCTAAACCAATTTTTTCACAATTCGAAAGTCGATTCTTGGTTTTAATTATAATACTCCTGACTTTTTTCGTCAATCTTTTTATTCTTTAAGAACTCGCTCCTATCTTCATCCACCCGCCGGTTTTGCTGCAGAACCTGCTCTTATATTTCTCTTTCGTCAGTGACAAAGCGTTTGCATACAAAAAGAAGCCCTTTGAAGCTGCCTTACTTTCGCAGCTTTTTTCCGGCTTCTTTCTGATCAAAATCCAACAAATCTTTATACTTTTTTCGCTATAGCAACGCTCCTATCCCATAAGTCGCACAGGTTACGATCAGCCCCGCGATCAACACCCCTGCTGCAATTGCCGGAAAGGCACGTTTCAGCTGCATATCCAGCATTGCTGCAACCAGTGCTCCTGTCCAGGCACCCGTTCCCGGAAGTGGAACAGCTACCAGTATCATCAGTCCCCAAAACTGATACTGCAGTACCTTTTCTTTTTTTTCATTTGCTTTTCCTTCGAAATGCTGTACAATCCGGCCCAGTTTTTCACTTTTGGTCTGCATCCACTTAAACACTTTTCGGATAAACACAATAATAAACGGAACCGGAATCAAGTTACCGATAATAGCTGTCAGAAAAGCAATATGCAGATTCAAACCTGCAATGACAGCTGCCGGAATCGCTGCACGCAGTTCTAAAACCGGCGTCATGGAAATGAGCAATGTCATTACAATATCTCCCCATGTCGTTCCCCAAAGTGAATCCATCTTTATCCCTCTTTTTCTTCTTCGCTGCGAACAACTGACTGGGCAGCTGCCAGTCTTGCAGCCGGTACGCGATACGGTGAGCAGGAAACATAGCTTAAATCCAATGCATTGCAAAATGCAATCGTTTTCGGATCGCCACCATGCTCTCCGCAAATCCCCAGTTTTATCTTCGGCCTTGTCTGTCGTCCTGCTTTAGCTGCCATGGATACCAGTCTGCCTACACCATCCTGGTCTAAAGTCTGAAATGGATCTTCCGTAAACAATCCATCTTCCATATATGTCTCAATCAGTTTGCCAGTATCATCTCTGGAAAGTCCATAAACCAGCTGTGTGAGGTCATTGGTTCCAAACGAGAAAAAGTCCGCTTCCTTTGCAAGTTCATCAGCAGTTATTGCTGCTCTCGGAGTTTCGATCATGATTCCTACCATATACTCCATCTCTATTCCGCTGCTTGCGATACAACGATCTGCTGTCTGCATCACGATCTTTTTTACTGTTTTCATTTCTGACGCACTGCTGACTAAGGGAATCATAATTTCCGGTTCAATGTCATAGCCAAACTCTTTTTTGATTGTAATTGCCGCATCCATGATTGCTGCCGTCTGCATAACCACGATAGCTGGTGAAGTTACCGCCAGTCTGCAACCTCGATGTCCCATCATCGGATTGGACTCCTGAAGCTCTTCGATTTTTTGAGATGTTTCCTCATAAGTAAGACCCAGCGTTTCTGCAAGCTGTCTGATATCATCAGGGCTTTGCGGCAGAAAGTCGCTCAGTGGTGGATCCAGTAACCTGATCGTTACCGGCCGGTCGCCCATCACTTTATAAATTTCCTCGAAATCTTTCTGCTGCATTGGTTTCAGCGCTGCAGCCGCTTCCGCCTGTTTCTCCGGGGTATCTGCAAGTATCAGCTTACGCATTTCCTGCATGCGCTTTTCCGAAAAGAACATATACTCTGTCCGAAACAATCCGATTCCTTCTGCTCCAAACTCATCTGCCTGTCTGGCTTCTGTCAGATTGTCCGCATTGGTACGGATTTTCAGTTCGCGAATCTCGTCAGCCCACTCCATAAGCGTATTGAAATCCTCAGCAAGCTCTGCTTTTACGGTCTTTACTTTCCCTGCATAGATCTGTCCGGTATTGCCGTTTAAAGAAAGATATTCGCCTTCTCTATAAATTTTACCATCCGGCGCTGTAATCATTTTTTCTTTTTCACTGATACGAAGTTGAGAACATCCTGATACACAGCATTTTCCCATTCCTCTTGCGATAACAGCTGCATGGCTGGTCATACCGCCTCTGGCAGTCAGAATTCCCTCTGCTGCCACCATTCCTGCCAGATCTTCTGGAGAAGTCTCTTCCCGAACCAGGATCACTTTATGATTCCTTCGAACTTCTCGTTCGGCATCCTCTGTGCGGAAGCAGATTTTTCCCCAGCAGGCTCCTGGCGATGCCGGAAGACCCTTTGCTATAGGAACGGCGTTTTGCAACTCGCATAAATCAAACTCAGGATGGAGAAGCTGGTCAATCTGTTCCGGCTGCAATTTTGTAACAGCAGTTCTTTCGTCAATCAGCCCCTCGTTTACCATATCAACAGCAATCTTGACTGCAGCGCGTGCTGTCCGGTTGCCGTTTCTGGTCTGCAGCATATAAAGTTTATTATTTTCAATGGTAAACTCCATTTCCTGCATATCTTTATTATGTTTTTCCAGAAGCTCCGCAATCTTAATGAAGCTTTTATAAAGCTCCGGAAATATTTCTTCCATCTTTTCTATGTTCTGTGGTGTCCGGATGCCTGCTACAACATCCTCTCCTTGTGCATTCATCAGAAATTCTCCAAATATCTGATTCGTGCCATCTGACGGATTTCTGGTAAAAGCCACACCTGTGCAGGAACTGTCTCCCATATTTCCGAAAACCATGGCCTGCACATTGACGGCAGTCCCTAAATTAGAAGAAATCTTGTTGATTTTTCTGTATAGAACGGCCCTGTCATTCTTCCAGGAACGGAACACAGCTTTTACAGCTTCCAGTAGCTGCTCCTTTGGATTCTGCGGAAAATCACGTCCGGTTTCTGAAAGCACCAGCTCTTTATAGCGATCTACTGTTTCTTCCAGATCTTCTGCTGTTAAGTCTACATCAAATCTGACCTTTTTTTCCGATTTTTTTCCGTCGAAAATCTCATCAAACTTCGTCTTTGGAATCCCCAGAACCACTTCTCCAAACATCTGGATAAAACGGCGGTAGCTGTCCATAGCGAATCTCCGGTTCTCTGTAAGAGCTGAAAGGCCTTCCACGCTTTCATCGTTTAGTCCCAAATTCAAAACTGTATCCATCATGCCCGGCATAGAAACTGCTGCGCCGGAACGAACAGAAACTAGAAGCGGGTTTTCCCCGCTTCCAAAGATCTTTCCTGTCACATTTTCCAGTTCACTGATCTTATCACGGACAGCATCCATCAGTTCCTGCGAAATCGTTTCATTGTCATCGTAAAAACGTCTACATGCCTCCGCGGTGATCGTGAATCCGAAGGGTACAGGCAGACCGATCTGACTCATCTCTGCAAGGTTTGCACCCTTGATGCCGAGAAGCTGTGCCATGTCTCTGGAACCTTCGTTAAAGGAATAGACAAGTTGTTTCATATAACTCCATTTCCGTCATTAAAATGACAATCTTTCCTCAATATACGCACGTACTTCGGAAACCGGAATCCGAACCTGCTCCATCGTGTCTCTGTCACGGATGGTAACGCATCCGTCTGTTTCAGTATCAAAGTCTACGCAAATGCAGAACGGAGTTCCGATTTCATCTTCTCTTCTGTATCTTTTGCCGATAGAACCTGCTGCGTCATAGTCAACCATGAAATATTTAGAAAGTTCTTCATGAATCGGTTCTGCAATTGATCCAAGTTTCTTTGCCAGCGGAAGAACAGCAGCCTTGAACGGAGCCAGTGCAGGATGGAATTTCATAACGATTCTCACATCTTCTTTGCCGTTTCCATCGGTCAGTACTTCTTCATGATAAGCGTTGCAAAGGAATGCGAGCACACTTCTTTCAACACCCAGTGATGGTTCGATTACATATGGAATATAATGTTCATTTTTCTCCTGGTCGAAGTAGGTCAGATCCTGACCGGAAGTGTTCTGATGCTGCGTCAGATCATAGTCTGTACGATCAGCTACGCCCCATAATTCGCCCCATCCAAATGGGAACTTAAATTCAAAGTCAGTTGTTGCTTTAGAATAGAAGGAAAGCTCTTCCTTGCTATGATCACGGAGTCTGAGATTTTCTTCTTTGATTCCCAGGGAAAGCAGCCAGTTATGGCAGAATTCTCTCCAGTATTCAAACCATTCCAGGTCGGTTCCCGGTTCGCAGAAAAATTCCAGCTCCATCTGCTCGAACTCGCGAACACGGAAAATAAAGTTTCCCGGTGTGATTTCATTTCGGAAAGATTTACCGATCTGACCGATACCGAACGGAACTTTCTTTCTGGATGTTCTCTGTACATTCTTAAAGTTTACGAAGATTCCCTGTGCGGTTTCAGGACGAAGATACAGTTCTGATTTGGAATCTTCTGTCACACCCTGGAAAGTCTTAAACATCAGGTTAAACTGCCGAATGCCTGTAAAATCGGTCTTGCCGCAGTCTGGACAAGGAATATTATGATCAGCGATGTACTTTTCGAGTTCCTCATTGCTCCAGCCATCTACAACCATTTCCGGCATATTATTTTCTGCATGGAAATTTTCAATCAGTTTATCAGCTCTGAATCTGGATTTACATGCTTTACAGTCAACCAGCGGATCAGAAAATCCTCCAACATGACCGGAAGCTACCCACGTCTGTGGATTCATCAGGATAGCAGCATCCAGTCCCACATTGTACTTGGATTCCTGCACAAACTTTCTCCACCATGCTTTTTTTACATTGTTTTTCAGTTCCGCACCTAAAGGACCGTAATCCCATGTGTTTGCCAGTCCGCCGTAGATTTCAGAACCAGGATATACAAATCCTCTGTTCTTGGCAAGGGCTACAATCTTATCCATTGTTATTTCTCTGTTTGCATCGCTCATGTTTAAAAAAACCTACTTTCTTCTTTGTCTACTGTTTAAAATCAATTCTTTATTCTTCAAATTTTTTCGCTGTCTCTTCTTCTGTCTCACCTGCCGGTGCCTCTGCACATCCGCATCCTGCAACCTGTCCGTCAGCAGCATCGTCGGAAGGCTGTACGTTTTCTCCGCATTCCTGCACATTGGATCCGGTTTCTTCTGATTCACCGGAAGCATTGCAGCCATGCTCGCCGAAGCGAATTGCATCATCCTCGTCAACAAATGCACCTTTTTTCGCTACAAATTCATTGTATTTATCGGCAGCAGCATCCTTAATGTTGTTATAGGTTTCGCTGCTCTTTTCTTTGACGTCATTGACAACGTCGCTTCCTTTTGCAACTACTTCATCGATGACAACGGCACCTTTTTCAACCACATCACTTGCAAAATCTTCTGCCTTCTCACTGATGTCAATGATTTTACCATCTGTTGTGGTCATCTGGATCTTGCATTTGAATCCGAAAGCTGCAATCGCAGCTGCAATTACGCCCCAAGGTGCAACGATAACACCTACGACTCCTACATTGACCGGAATATTGACGATGGTGTCTTCATCCTTTTTTATTGAAATTTTAGACACATTCCCCTTCTTTACCAGCTCCTTGATCTTCTGCACAGTTTCAGAAACGGCTTCGCTGGCTTTTCCAGACTTCTTAACGTCAACGGTTTCTTCGATTGCAATGATAGCGTCAACGACACTGCCTCCGGCAGCTTCCAATGCATCTTTTGCTTCCTTGTAGGACACACCGGTTCTGTCTTTAACTAATTCAATCTTTTCCAATGTAATTTCCATAATAATACCTCCTTAATCGAATGATGAAATACCTTTCAAATCCAGAAATGACAATTCCTCACATTTGAGATTTTTCACGTCCAGATGATATCCGAAATACTGTTTCAGAATGACATACATTTTTTTTAGGATCTCATCCTGAAGTGCAATTTTTTCGAAAGCCGAAAAGGGCTCTTTCTGAAAATATTTTAATATATTTACTATACCAAAATTTGTATCATAAATCAATGGTTCTTCGCCTGGCCTTGCCATGAAAGTTTTTGCACAGTTCTCGCAGACCATTCCGCCTTCTTCTATACTGAAAAACCGCTGTGCATTGGCTGCCCCACAGACGGTACAATCGTCGATATGCGGCATAACGCCTAAAATTGCAAGGGCTTTAACCATATATGCGATCGTCAGCGTTTCCTGCTTTTTTTTTCGTTTTTCCAAAGCATCCAGATAATCCAGCAGCAGACGGAACATTGCAGGCTGCGGCAGATCCTCACTTATCACTTTTTCTGTCAGTTCCAGAACATAGGATGCCGCCATATATTTATCCAGATCTTCTCCGATAGAATAGTAGCTTTTCAGAACTTGCCCATTATTCAAATTGTAGTTTTCCCTGCTCTTAAACAGCTCATATCTTCCGTAGGTAAAAGGTCGCTGTGCTAAGGCAGTTTTATTCTTGCCGCCCTCGTTCAGATTACTTCCTACACTGATTTTTCCGAATTTTTTTGAAAACAGTACCAGCATACGCCGGCTGTTTACCGTTCTTACCTGACGCAGGACGATGGCTTCCGTATCCGTGATCATAGTTTACATATCCTTGTATCCGAAATTAGATAATGCGAAATCAGAATCTCTCCAGTTTTCCTTTACTTTTACCCAGAGTTCCAGGAAAACCTTTGTCCCCAGCAACGCTTCAATTTCCAGGCGTGCACTTTTACCGATACCTTTCAGTTTCTTTCCCTGCTTTCCGATGATAATGCCCTTGTGCGACTTTCGTTCGCAGTAAATGACTGCACCGATCCTTGTGATGTTTTCCTCTTCTTTGTATTGCTCGATTTCGACTGCAACGCCATGAGGTACCTCATCCTGCAGGTACAGCAAAATCTTTTCGCGGATGATTTCGCTGACGATAAAGCGTTCCGGGTGGTCTGTTACCATATCTTCCGGGAAATACATCGGTCCTTCTTCCAGAAAGTCTGAAAGCCGCTTCAAAAGTGCATCGATATTTTTTCCTTCTAATGCGGAAATCCCGAAAATATCATCAAAGACATTCATCTGGCTGTATTCTTCATAAATCGCTTTAAAATACTCCGGATCCATTTTATCAATCTTATTAATGATCAAAAGCTTCGGGGTCTTGACTTCTTTCAGCATTTCCAGGATATAACGATCTCCCGGTCCTTTGTCGATTTTATCATCCACAAGGAACAGAACCACTTCGGTTTCCTTAAACGTATTGATTGCTGATTCGGTCATAAAGGCACCCAGCTTGCTGTGGGGCTTGTGAATGCCCGGAGTATCGATGAAAATCATCTGTACCCCTTTGTCATAATCGCCATCGGGTATATTCGTATAAATGCCCCGGATTGTATTCCTGGTCGTCTGCGGTTTATCTGTAGTGATCGCGATCTTTTCGCCAAGCACCGCATTCAACAGGGTAGATTTTCCTACATTCGGTCGTCCAATAATTCCTATAAATCCTGTTTTCAATTTATTCTATCCTTTCTACAGCAGTCGGAATCCTTCTGGCAGGATTTCAGCCATCGTGTAAACTTTCAGAGAATCCTCGTCATTGCCGGTAATGATCTTAAAATCATCCTCGCAAAATTCTTTCATGAACTGTCTGCAGATACCGCACGGCCACGCTTCGCCTTCATTGCACACGATAGCGATAGCCTCAAATTCCATGCTTCCTTCTGAAATTGCTTTGACAAAAGCGGTTCTCTCTGCGCAGATGGTTGCACCTAAGGACGAATTTTCCACATTACATCCGGTAAAAACCTCTCCGGTTTTTGCCAGAAGTGCTGCTCCGACTCTGAATTTTGAAAAAGGTGCATAAGATCGTGGCAGCATCTCTTTCGCTTTTAAATATAATTCTCTGTTTGTCATTTTTAATTCCTCCTGTCTCACTCCTCTCCATTGCTGTGCTTCCTTTCATCGTTTATCAGCAATGGATGTCTTTTGTTTCATTCTGCCGCTTTTCGTTTTAGCTTCTTTTATTTTCGTTCATATTTTTTATCGATGGATTCCCATGTGATCCATTACCTTTTCTTCTCTGGCTCTCATCTGCTTTTTATCTTCATCTTCTTCATGATCGTATCCGAGGAGATGAAGAATGCTGTGAACAAACAGGTAAATAATTTCTCTCTCAAAAGAATGTCCGAATTCTTCTGCCTGCTCGGCTGCCCGCTCCTTGCAGATAACCACATCGCCTAGACAAATCTCGCCGACTTCCGGCACATCTTCTAAGTCTGCAAACTGTGGGAAGGACAATACATCGGTAACCCGGTCTACATTTCGATATTCCCGGTTAAGCTGCCTGATTTCTTCCGGTTCTACAAACGTTACGCTGACTTCACACCGCTCCGCATCCAATTCATCAACAGCCTCTGACTGAACTGCATAAACTGCAGCCTTCTCCATCTTTTCGAGAATATCTTCGGAAACAACTTGTCCCTCTTCAAAATAAATTTCCATCTTTTCTGTTCCTTTTCCTTATTTTACCCTAAAATTCTTTCTGGTTTCTGTATTTTATATGAATATTTTCGAAAAAATTCTGCCAAATTTATTCCTGCAGTTCCTCCGGATACTTCTTATAGAACCGGTCGTATGCATTGATGATCTTTTTTACCAGTTCATGGCGCACCACGTCGGTATCTTTCAGATAACAAATATCGATATCTCTCAGATTCTTCAGGACACGGATAGCTTCCACCAAGCCGGATTTTTTACCGCGGGGAAGGTCGATCTGCGTCACATCCCCAGTCACGACTACTTTTGAGCCGAATCCCATTCGCGTGAGGAACATTTTCATCTGTTCTCTTGTGGTATTCTGTGCCTCGTCTAAGATAATAAAGGAATTATCCAGCGTGCGTCCTCGCATATAAGCTAGCGGGACTACTTCGATGACTTCTTTTTCCTTGAGCCTCAAAGCTGCATCTCTTCCCAGTACATCATAAAGTGCATCATACAGCGGTCTTAAATACGGATCAACTTTATCCTGCAGATCTCCCGGTAAAAATCCCAGTCTTTCTCCGGCCTCTACCGCAGGTCTTGCCAGGATGATCTTCTGGACTTCTTTATTTTTATATGCATTGACAGCCATTGCAACTGCAATATACGTCTTGCCTGTTCCCGCAGGACCTACACCGAAAACAACGTCTTTGCTTCGGATGCTGCTTACATATTCTTTCTGTCCCAGAGTCTTTGGCTTTAGCGGTTTTCCCTTGTGGGTAAAACATATGATGTCCTTATCTACCTTGCTTTCTTTATAGGAAATTCCTTCTTTTTTTAAGTTGATAATGTACAGCGTCCTCTGCTTATCCAGCGGCTCTCCTTTTTCCAGAACGGCAATAAATTCTCCGATGATTGCTTCTGCCAGATCCAGTGCCTCTTCACTTTCCCCCTTTAAAATTACCTGATCATCTCGCTGCACAATTTCCACATCTGCAGCCTCATGAATCGACTGGAGATTTACATCCATGTTTCCGAAAAGTTCGGTTCTGTCAATCTCACTGTTTATCTGAATTTTTCTGTCCAAATACAATTTCCTGTTCCTTTCCGATTTGCTGATGGACTTCTAAAGTCACACCTACTTCTATTATATTTCCTTTGCGGATAAAATTCAAATTTTTATTTATAATTTCAGCATTTTCTGGTAAATTTTCTTTCGCCCATAATCGAATCTGCTGATTGACTTTCGATTCTGCCTCCTTTTCGGACTTTTCCGTCTTGCTTGCAATGCTCTTACATGTCTCATCTTCTATCTGATTTTCTTTCTGATCTTCCTGATTGTTGAATTTTCGGTTATCTGCTTCTGTACTGCTTATGTATCTTTCCTGTGCAAACCTAAGATGGTAAGGCACTTTGGCCCACACCTGCCCTGCTGCCCTGACATAATAGGTATCTGGGGGATTTTCCTCAAATGTCGTCGGAGAGATTGGAACCGCTCCTGTTATCAGTATCTGACCTTTCTTCACAAAATCTCCTGTCTCACACACTGCCATCCCCCAACGTGCATCAACGGTCTCAATATATCCGCTTTTTTCTGCGACAATATGCACATATTTAGGTTTGTCTGCTGACCTTTCCTGTCGATCTGGATTTTCTGATTCTGCATCAGTTTCCGGCAGTGTATCGGTCTCTGCAATTCTTAAAACTACATCTCGGCCATCATAAGCAAGCTTTAGCCACACAAGCTGTGGAAACTGATCGTATAATTTTTCTTCTGCCTTATCCCAGTTAATATCGGGTCTGTAACTTCCCTCTTCAATGCCCGACTCTGCCAGACACTGTCTCAGTTCTGTCTCCGGTATTGCGCGATACCCACTGATCTGCACGGATGCAACAAAAAAAGACTGCATAATGACGACGGCTGCTGCAAGCAAAATCCCAGCTACAGCTGTTTTGCGTTGTTTTAATTTTCTCAGTTTAAATCCCGGTCCACTTTCTTCCAGAATGGTAATGTGATAGATTGCACCTGCCATTTTTTTCAGTGCTTTTAGATCCTGCCAGCTGATTCGTATTTCGGCTTCTGTATCAGAGATGATGCGGATATCGCGTATCAAAATCCCTTTTCGGGCAGCTTTGTCCACCAGACGCTCCAGTTGAAATCCTTCTATGCGGACATGCAGCCGACGGCTATAAAAATTCAATCTTTTTGACTTCTCCCGCAAGCGTGATCCTCCCTTCGTAAATTTCGCGAATCACAAAGTTCTTCCCGATAACGGTAACATACCGCTCTCCGTTATGAACGGTCACGGCTTCTCTGCTGAGCATGACGATGGACTGAATGTTTTCAATGGCGATCATATTTTCTTCGGCCAGGATTTTAGGTCTCCTGAAGTCGAAGTCGTAAGATATTTCGTCAGATATTTTCATGCTGGCTTCCTCCCTCCTAAAGTTTATGATGAGGTTTCTTTCTTCATTCGCTGAATTTCCCTCCTTCGATAACCTTTATCCAGTGAGTCTGTATGAATCTTTTCTATCTCATCGGGACGTTTTCGTTTGCCACGGTTATCTCTTAAAGCTTCCACTCCACCAGCTTCATATTTGACTATATA
>CAKQVC010000009.1 GCA_934277655.1 uncultured Clostridia bacterium | reverse complement strand
TACGGCCTGAAGGCAGTACACCTGCTGAAAAACAGCCGCTAATCCGGACCAATCTGAAGGAAAACGGTATCTATAATCAGGAAACCCTGAATTTTGATGTATGGATAACGGATTACCGGGGAAAGGCTCTGGCCTACAGCGATATGGAAGTGATGGTCAACGGTGAACCGGCAGATTATATCGGGGAGATGAGCCGCCAGACCTACAGCACCCAGCTGCGCAGCGGGGCGAATACCATCAGCGTCAAGATCACCGATGAGTATCAGTATACTGTCCGCAAGGAGTATACGGTCTTCTATCAGACGGGAAAAGGAACAATTACCATCAGCCTGGAAGCAGGAACGATCGGTATTCCTTATCTGGTCAGACCAAAGAAGATCGACGTGGAGTCAGGCGTATCCCTTTCCCATGTAGTGGATGAATTTCTCAAGGCGGAAGGCTTCAGCTACTCCTATACAGGCGACCTGGACGATGGATTTTATTTAGCTAAGATACATAAGAAGAATATGATAAAGGATTATAAGATTCCATCAGATCTGGCTGCCAAGATAAAAAAAGATGAGCTCCTGTTTGATGAAAAAGGATACGAGAGCCTGAGCAATCTGGGAGAATTTGACTTCTGCCAGGGCTCCGGATGGATGTATTCCATTAATGGTCTGTACAGCTCTTACGGCTTCAACAAAGCCTATGTACAGGACGGAGATGTGGTACGCATCCGATTTACGCTGGCATATGGCAAGGATATCGGCGGTTATGAAACCATGGCAGGAACCTATGGCGTGCTGGAAAGCTACGGAAAGGAATGGTAAAGGGAAAGATGAACGAGAAGGTCAAAGAGATTTTAGAAGAGATCAACAAGGTCATCCGGGGCAAAGATGCTGTAATAGAACGGATTCTGATGGCAATTTTGGCAGAAGGAAATATCCTGCTGGAGGATGTACCCGGCGTCGGGAAAACCACAATGGCACTGGCCTTTAGCCGTGCCATGGGACTGCCGTATCAACGGATCCAGTTTACACCAGACATTATGCCATCAGATATTACAGGATTTACGATGTACGATCGGCAAAGCGGAACCTTTCGATTCCAGGAAGGACCGGTGCTGCAGTGCAGTCTGCTTTTGGCAGATGAGATCAACCGGACGGCAAGCAGAACTCAGGCTGCACTTTTGGAGGTTATGGAAGAAAAGCAGGTTACTGTGGACGGAACCAGCTACGAGGTACAGAAACCTTTTCTTGTCATTGCCACACAGAATCCGGCAGGATCTGCGGGAACACAGCTGCTGCCTCAGGCACAGATGGATCGCTTTTTAGTACGACTTTCTATCGGACAGCCGTCACTGGATATGCTGGTGGAAATCCTAAGAGACCGGCAGAGTGAAAATCCGCTGGAAAGAATGAAACAGGTTCTTACCCGGGAAGAGGTGCTGGATATGCAGAAGGCGGTACGCAGCGTATATACCAGTGAGGAGATCCTGCGGTATCTGGGACGCCTGACCGAAGCCTCAGGAAGGCATGAAATGCTTTCACTGGGAATCAGCCCCCGAGGTGTGATAGCTCTGCATCATATGGCGAAAGCCTGTGCTTTTGTCAGAGAACGGGATTATGTGATACCGGAAGATGTAAGGGAAGTTTTTGCTGATGTCTGCGCACATCGCGTACTGGTCAGCGCCAAAGGCAAGATCGCAGAAAAAAGTGACCGACAGATTTTGCAGGAGATCCTGGAGAGTGTACAGGCAGAGGAAACTTCCGCGAGATAGGAAATTACGATATGAAAAACAGACTATTCTTCTTGCTGTGGACTGTAATGCTGGCGGTCTTATGGCTGATTGGGGAACTGACATTTGCCGGTATTCTCCTTACAGATTCAATACTGGCGGCCATGGTTTTGGCAATGCAGGCAGGCATTGCCGCAAGACACCTGAAAACAGACAGCACTCTCAAGGGGAGCAGGAACGGGGAGAACCGGGCCTGCTTGAAGATCCGTACAGATTATAAGGGTTTGATCCCGGTTAAGTTATGCCTGCAGATGGAAGTTCAGAATCAGCTGACCGGAGAAACCGGAAGACTGCGAGGGCAAGGAGTGCTGGCAGGCAGAGGAGGAGACTCAAATGATCTGCAGCTTTGGATAAACGAAAGTCATGCAGGGAAATTACAAATTAAACCGGAGTCTATGCGGATAACCGATCTGTTAGGTCTTGTTTCCTTCCGGATCGGTGATAAAAAGGAAAGCAGGGAGAAGAGACTTTCATGCCTGCTCCTGCCGGAAACGGTGAAAGTACCGCTGCTTCCGGAGATAGCGGAGCAATATGATCAAAACAGCGATGCCTATGCAGAAGATCGTCCCGGACCGGATTTAAGCCAGACCCATGAGCTGCGGGAATATCGCAGTGGCGACAGTCTGCGAAGTATACACTGGAAACGCAGCAGCCGGGGCGACAGCTGGATCGTCCGGGAGGGCAGCTTGCCGGTGGGCAAAGACCTGCTTTTACTTTTGGAAAACAGTTATTCGCCGGAAACCGGCAAGAGCCGGACCTTAAAGACAGGCAGAGAAACGAAAAAAGGAACTCCACAGGATGCGATAGAAAAGGCCTGTGCAAGGCTGATCGCATTATCTGAAAACTTAACTGACCGGGGAATCTCCCACTGCATCGGATGCTGGAGCAGGGAAACCCAAAGCCTGCAGATCGTTGAGATCCATACGGCTGAGGATTTGATTCAGGAACTGGGACGTCTGCTCAGTACAACCCTGGAAGATGGAAAAACGATAGAAGAACGTTTTTTACAGAGCTACGGAGAAGAAACATTCTCACAAGTGATAATAATTGATGATGAAACAACAAAAATCTACAACTTTTAACCGACAAGCCATTGGGTACGGCCTTTTTGCAGCAGTCTGCGGTATTGCATGGATATGCAGTCTGTTGGAAACAGCCTGCGGCAGCTTGTACAAAGTCTGGCATGCCGGAAGCTTTGGCAGTATTTTAAACTTATATCTGCAAAAACGGACGATGTATAATGCTGAGGTACACCGGGTTTATACCGAAAGCGGAAATATGCTGCTTCCTGCAGTGATCATACTTTTGGCGGCCGGCATTTGTGCTTTGGGAGTCTTCGTGGCGATGCGCAGAGGAGGCACGGCACTTTTTTTGACTTTTGCCGGGTTTTCCGTACCAGTAATTCTTTTACAGGTGTTCATGCCATCTGCAGAGGTAAAGGCACCAGGCATTTTTTTCGCATTGGCAGCTGCAGCGTGGGTGTTTATAGCCTTTGAAAAAAATCGAAAAAAAGCAGCCGGCTTTCTGGCATTTACGCTTCTGACAGGGCTTTTCTCCGGCGGTGTTCTTACCGCCTCCGGAGCTGAGGATACCCTTGCCGGTGTGAGGGAAAAGTTGGCTGTGAAAGCAGAAGCTTTCCTTTATGGTGGTGAAGAAAGCGGCATGACCTTTGGAAACTTTGAAAGCGATGCAGCAGCGCAGCGCAGCAAAGCATCAGAATCTGAAGGGGAGAATAAAGATCCGGCTGTGTTGAAAGTGACCATGAGCAATCCACAGCCTTATTATCTTAGGGGATATACTGCAGATATCTATACGAAGGAAGGCTGGAAAAGTGCAGAAGACTCCGGCACGATGAGCAGTGAGACAGTGGATATAGAGAATGCCCTTTTTTACCAGCTGGGCAAGATGAATTTCGACAGCAGGACTATGATGGCTGATGCAGGGCAGTCCGCCGGCATAACAACGGAAAAAGAGGATGTCAACGTGATCCGCGTTGTCAATACCGGTACCAGCCGCCGATATCTATATCTACCCTATGAAGCGCAGAGCATACAGGCAAAGGGAACATCGCTGCTGGGCGGAGGGTTCCTGCCTGAGAGAAAAAAGCTGCAGCAGTATACGGTGACAGCACTGCCCTATAGTATAGACTCCTATGGTCAGATCCTCGACGGACTTTCGACTTCCAACGAGGCCGATCAGACCGAATACCGGCAGGCAGAAACAAATTATCGAGATTATGTATTACGTTATGACAGCGAAATCCCGCAAGCATGCCGAAACGCAATTGAGGAAATTTTCCCGGACGCCGAAAAAATTAAGAACAGCGGAGAAGCGAAAACGGCAATTTTGGAGACTTTAGGCGGCATGAAGTATGACGAATCCGTTTCAGACAGCACGGAAAAGGATTTTGTTACCGGCTTTCTGGAAAGACAGTCCGGATATGATAAGCACTTTGCGGCAGCTGCCGTGATGGCATTTCGTTATTATGGCATTCCCGCCAGATTTGCAGAAGGATATCTGATCACCGATAAGATGGCAGAGAAAGCAAAAGCCGGAGAAGAAATTACAGTTACAGCGGCAGAAGCCCATTGCTGGGCAGAGTATTACGAAGATGGAATCGGTTGGCTTCCGTTTGAAACCACACCTACCTATATCGGGTTGATGCGAAGTGCCGGAAGTATACATATGAACGCATGGGAGGAACCGCAGCCTGAGAAAAAAGCGGAAAAGCCGGAAGACAAAAAGACAAACCGGATCGTAACGACAGAGTCCGAGGTTAATTACTGGGTGCCGACGATCCTGCTCCTTTTCCTGCTGATCCTGCTGGCCGTGGTGATACGACAGATTTACCGCAGATTAAGAAAAAGCAGGACAGCGACCAGACAAAAACCACGGCGAAAAGACGTGAGGTCTGCTGATCGACGAAAAGCGGTGCTGGCTTTGATGTATTTTATACGGAAGCGAGAGCGTAAGGAAGAGGGACATCATAAGAATAAATCCTGCATCGTCGATGATCGAAGTCGGATGCGAAAGGAAGCCGAAGAAATTTATCTGGAGGCACGTTATAGTATGCACGAGATCAGTGAAGAAAAATATCAGAAGGTATGGGAATATTACCGTCAGACCAAAAGGCGAAGACCGGAAAAAAGATCCAGAGTCAAAAGATCCGGAATCGGAGTAAAGGGAATGCTTTGCCTGCTGATCGTCTTTTGTCTCCTGTTTACCGGATGTGATGCCAAAGATGAAGAACCTTACCAAAGCGCACTAAAAAAGGCGCAGGACTATATCTGTGAAACCGTAACTGAGCCCACAAGCAACTCTGTCGGTGGAGAGTGGGCTGTGCTTGCACTTACCCGGGGCGACTATGATCTGCCGGAGAACTTTCTTGGGTGCTATCAAAAAAATACAGAAAAAATAGTTCGCAAGGCCGGTGGTGTTCTGAACACTGCCACCGGATACAAATATACCGAATATGCACGAATCATTCTTGGCTGGACGGCAGCGGGACTGGATCCGGAAGATGTGGCAGGCTATAACCTGCTGGAAAAGCTGACGAATATGGAGAACGTCTGCAGGCAGGGAATCAACGGTCCAATCTGGGCATTGATCGCCTATGACTGCGGCGGATATAAAATCCCGGAGGTCCCGGCAGAAGCAGTAAAGAAGACAGAAAATAAAAAATCAGAAGGAACAGCTGGCTTGAAAGATCAAGATACAGATTTTCGGAAGACCAGTCGGGAAGCATTGCTTGCCTATATCCTTAAGCACCAGACTCCGGATGGGGGATGGACTCTGAGCGGAGAAAAAGCAGATGTGGATCTGACAGCTATGGCACTGACAGCTATGGCACCCTATGTCTGCGGCGATACACAGCTCTGCGGAGAAATCACGGAAACAACAAGAAAAAAAGTGAAGCAAGCGGCAGATAAAGCTATAGACTGTCTTGCAGAGAAAAAAGCGGACGATGGCGGATTTGAAAGCTGGGGAAGCAAAAATGCCGAAAGTTGTGCTCAGGTGATCACGGCACTTTCATCACTGGGGATCGACGTAGATGCGGATGCACGCTTTGAAGGAACACTAAACGCACTGCTGGCATTCCAGCAGGAAGACGGCGGGTTTGCACATACCGCAGATGGTGATACCAATCAGATGGCAACCGAGCAGGCAGCTTACGCACTGACAGCTTACGAAAGAATGAAAAACGGAGAGTCAAGGCTTTTCGATATGCGATAGATAAATGACAGAATGAAAAAATGACGAGGAGGAGACTTATATGAAAAAAGAGAAGCGTTCCGGCATGCAGCGCCTACTGGTAATCGTACTGATGCTGAGCCTGGTTCTTGGCACCACAGCAACCGGCTATGCAGCAGATCTTGTGGAAACGGCATGCAAAAACCCTGATCCGGGGAAGGTCATCAAGACGGACTGGACGAATTTTCGCGGAAACAACATGCACAATGCAGTAACAGGCAGTCCGGTTCCGACCGGAGCTTCCAATGCTGCCCTGCTGTGGGCGACCAAATCCGGCACCGGGTATGGTGCGCAGGCGGTAGGTTCCCCGATTTTAGTGAACGGTTATCTATATTATAACCAGGGAAAGACCATCAATAAGATGGATGCGGTCAGCGGCGAGAGGGTTGCTTCCGGTGCGATGGTAAACAATTCAAGCTTCAGCATCGTACCGCCGACTTATGCGGATGGCAAGATCTTTGTGGGAATAGCCGGGGGCATCGTTCAGGCCTTTGATGCGAAAACACTGAAATCCCTGTGGGTCTATACCGATAAGCTGGGGGGACAGCCGAACTGTCCGATCACCTATTATGACGGCTGCGTTTATACCGGATTTTGGAATTCTGAAACACGTGATGCAAACTTTGTCTGCATCAGCGTTAAGGATGAAAATACGAAAAAGACCAACGAAGCCAAAAAGGCAGAGTGGACCTACACCTCAAAGGGTGGATTTTACTGGGCAGGTGCCTATGTCTGCAAAAACTTTTTGTTGGTGGGAACGGATGACGGGGACAGCGCCTATACCTCCCAGACATCAAAGCTGCTTTCGCTGGATCCGAAGACCGGTGCGGAACTGGACAAAAAAACCGGTTTGAATGCGGATATTCGCAGCAATGTGTCTTATGATAAGATCACAGATCAATACTACTTTACATCAAAAGGCGGCAGCTTTTATGCAGCGAAGGTTTCCTCGAAAGGAAAGGTTACCGAACTGAAGGAACTGGCACTGGGCGGCATGAGCACTTCAACCCCTGCGGTTTATAATGGCAGGGCATATGTGGGTGTTTCCGGTGAAGGACAGTTTGCCAAGTATAATGGACATAATATCACTGTCATCGACCTGAAGGAATGGAAAATTGCTTATCGTGCTTATACGATGGGATACCCTCAGACCAGTGGTCTTGTATATACCGGTGCAGATGATGGTT
Source organism: uncultured Clostridia bacterium (assembly GCA_934277655.1). GTDB lineage: Bacteria > Bacillota > Clostridia > Peptostreptococcales > Anaerovoracaceae > CAG-238. The sequence continues at coordinate 12,362 of CAKQVC010000009.1, read as the reverse complement.
ACAATTACATCTATTTCTTTGAAAACATGACTCCGGGTAAGCTCCGCTATATTAAAGATAAACCGGGTCTGACCAAACCGGTGGATGCGGTGGTGGAGACCGATGCAAAGGGAACTGAATGGCTTTGTGCACCTGTACTGTTTACCCCTCAGGGAGCCCAGGCACAATATGCCATCTGCAGCCCGATCGTAGATGAATACGGTACGATTTATTTTAAAAACGATTCCGCACAGATGATGGCACTGGGCAGCAAGATCAAAAAAATCACTGTCAGCAAGATGCCGACGCAGACTACCTATGACATTGGAGATACCTTCAATCCGAGCGGCATGAAGGTGGAGGCAGTTCTGACAAACGGGAAACGCATGGATATCAGTCAGTATGTGCAGTACAGTGCAGATCCGCTGAAAGCCGGTGACAGCGATGTGCTCATCTACTATGCAAACCAGATGTACAATGATGAAGAGCAGCTGGATACCCTCTACGCAGCTGTCGATATCAAGATGAACAATGCCGGGACCAGTGCAGTAAATCAAAAAGCAAAAAAGCAGATCGCATCGGCCAAACCGTCCCTGAGCGCTAAGGTAGGTAAGAAGAAGGCGGTACTCAGCTGGAAGAAGGTCAGCGGAGCATCGGGTTACCAGATTTACCGGTCTTCTAAAAAAAGCAGCGGCTTCAAGTCACTAAAAACCATCAGCAAGGCGGCATCGGTGACCTACACCGATAAAAGCCTGAGCAAGGGACAGACCGCATATTATAAGATAAGGGCTTACCGCAGCATCAATCGGACAAAATATTACAGTAAGTGGTCTTCGGTAAAGAACGTGAAAGCACAATAAAAGGGTGCAGCTATAACGTAATATCAAAATAAAAAATCGAACCAAAGAATATGACAGACGGAATTGACCTGAAAGCAGGAGATTCTTTCAATAAAACTAATTTTATATTATTTATAGAAAGAGAGGAAGCAAACATTGAAAAAAAGCAACAAGCTTTTTTGCCTGCTTCTTTGCCTGGCGATGGTCTTTTCGCAGATGGGATTTGCCTTTGCGGATACAGAGCTGCAGCCGGCAGAGAAGGTTGATACAGGCGAAACGCAGCTAGCACAGGAAATGATTCAGGACGATGAATCCCAGGAGCCGGCGAAGGAAAATGCAGAAAAGTCGGCAGAGGAACTGTTGGAAACAGCAAAGAACCTGGCAGATTCCAGTCTGCCTCAGATTCTGCCACATGCGGGAATGCGCATGATCTATGAAGGACAGCAAGCAGTGAAGATGGCAGATGCCTTTGATGCAGGCACAGGTACCTGGAAAACAGGTATCGTAACCGGCGAAGGAGAAGAAGCCGCAGCTGCAAGCGGAGACAGTTTCAGCTACTATGCAATTGAGGATGCTGCAGACTGGGAAGCCTTCGCAGCCTCTGTCAATGCAGGAAACACTCTGGCAGGAAAGACTGTAGTCCTGACGCAGAATGTGGACCTGAGCAGCTTAGAGTTACAGCCGGTAGGTCTCATGAATACGAAAGCAGGCGTTATGGATTCTAAATTTTCAGGGATCTTTGACGGACAGGGAAACACCGTAACTATTGCAGTAAACGACAGTGAGAAAGCCTATGAAAGTCATTCTGTCGCACTGTTTGGCTGCATTGAGAATGCGGTGATCAAGAACCTGACTGTGGAAGGTACCATGAACATTACACAGTTTGCAGGTGCAGTTTCAACCGGAGGCGGTATTTCACCTGTAGTCGGCCATCTTGCCGGCAGCAGTGAACTGAGTTATGTGATCAACAAATGTGATGTGACCGTTACATCAACATTAAATTCGAATAACTCTGCAGGAGGAATTGTGGCAACTGTTGGTTCTTCCGGAATCGCAACCTTAAGAAATTGTGCCAACTACGGAAACATCAGTGTAGTGGGAAGCAGCTCATATGCGGCAGGTATGATCGCATATGTGGGTAACTATGCCAAGGAAGCACAAACAATGATCAATTGCTTCAACGAAGGAAAGATCACTGCAGCCAGTGCAACCTACGTACGGCAGCTATCAAGGGCACAATTAAAATACTTTAAGGAAGTCCATGGATGCTATGGTGCAGATGAAACATGCGACTTGCTTTTTAGTTATACTGGCGTTACCTATGATAAACGAAGCTTTGTATCGGCATTCCGGAATGCAGTAAATGCAACAACCTATGTGCCGAAAGAAGAAATCCACAGCTGGAAGACAGCCTGGACACTGAATCAGGCGGATGAAACTCCGGCATATACCCTTAAGGATGGGAAACTGCAGTGGGCAGAAGCCGGAAGCGAAGCCTTTTATAAGGTAGAACTTCTGCCTTACGAATATAAGGCAGATGAAAATCCGGTTACAGCTGCCGCTGAAACTGAAAACCCACTGGGTAAAGTCAATGCACAGGAATATTATGTAACAGACGGAAGTGAAATTAAGGTAACTGTTCAGGGTACAGATGAAAATTATCCGGTCTGCACCATTACCCAGATCGGAAACGGTGAACCGGGTTTCGGACAGGGAAGATTCGAATCCAATGAAGAAAAAAAGGATATCCTGGAGTTTACTCTGAAGGTAAATGGCAAGAATATCACCCTGCAGTATGGTGATATGGAAGCCTATGAACAGGAACCGAATATACTCTGGTACTCAAAGCAGGAGTCTGCGTTTACACTCAGAACACCGGGGGAACTGTGGGGCTTTGCTCAGTTGGTTAATGCAGGAAACGACTTCAGCGGACAGACGGTAAAACTCGGGCAGGACGTTGATGTAAGCGCAGAAACCTGGGAACCGATCGGTGCCGCTAAGACTACACCATTTAAAGGCTCATTCGATGGAGCCGATCACCAGGTGACATACAAGATTGATAAAGCAACGGACAGTACCCAATATCAGGCATTTTTCAGCTATGTGGAGGATGCGCAGATTCGCAATCTGACCGTATCCGGAGAGGTAAAAACAAAGGGTCAGTATGGGGCAGGCCTTGCTGCCAGCATCATAAAGAGTACCATTACGGATTGCGTGAACCGGGTAAATATAACCAGTACTGCGCAGATTGCGGCAGGTATCTCAGCAGTAACTGCAGGAGACTGCAGGATCGAAGGCTGTAAAAACTATGGACAGGTCAGTGCAAGCACGAAAGCTGCAGGTATCCTTGCCAATGTACCTTCCAGCAGCGTAGGGGTAATTACAGATTGTCATAATTATGGCAATATTACAGCAACCGCAACAGGGGGTAATGCGGCAGGTATTGCAGCAACTTATTCCGTGAAAAGCAATCTGAAAGCACCGTCCATCAGCGGCTGCACAAACGAAGGCAGCATTACATCCAAAGGAAATGTAGCCGGCGGCATTGCCGGAACCTTCACCGGGTGGATGAGCGACTGTTTAAATAACGGTACTGTCAATGCCACCGGAAAAAATTATGTTGGCGGACTGGTGGGTCAGTTTAACGGGCTTGCCAATACCTATGTAAACAAAGTCGAAAAAAGTATCAATAAAGGAAAGATCACCGGAAATGCCAGCGGCGGTCTGGTGGGATACCTATTTGTCAATACCGGCAATAATCTTGCAGAAGTACTGAACTGTTACAGCACAGGAACGGTAACAGGAACAACGAATGTGGGTACCCTGGTGGGCTGGCAGAAAACAGGAACGCAGGCAACTGCAGAAGCAAGCATCAAGGGATGCTTCGCCTATGGGGATTCTACAGCTTCTTCAATCGGTAAGCAAGACGGAAAAGGAAAAAATACCGTGCAGGCTGTGTATAATCTGGATGAATCCAAGGGTGCAGAAGTACTTCCTGCAGATACCGATACCGCGCAGAATATAAAGGCCTCAGTGTTTAAAACTCCGAAGCTGGTAAAGAACCTGAATAAAGCAGGCGGAGAAGACTTCTGGGGCTATAACCCGGAGGCAGATTATCCGGTGTTCAACGGATTTGAAGACTATCCTCTCATTGAACTGCGGTTCATCCCGTTCAGCACTGAGGATGCTCAAAAATATGAGATCACCGTTAAGCAGGGTCAGGAAGGGATGACCTTAACCCAGGAAAGCGGAAGCAAATTCTGCGACATTCCGGTGGGATTCACAGGGAAGATCAGCATTAAGGATGCAAGCGGAGATAACAGTGCCAAGGCTATCGTTGCAATAGCCGGTGAGCTGAGCGAATTGCAGGATGCAGATAACCTGAAAGTAAAAACCGAAAAGCGCAGTATCACAGTATATTACGGTGATGAAGCAAACTACGAAAACTTCGTTTTTGACGGATGGTATGATAAGAACGCATCGGAAGTGATCATTCATACAGCCGGTCAGATGAAAAGTTTCGAAGAAATGGTCAACGCAGGCAACAACTTTGAAGGTCAGACAGTAAAGCTGGGAAAAGACATTGAACTTTCCGGAATCTGCAGCAAAAATGGAGATTCCTGGAATCCGATCGGAATCAGCACAGCCTTCAGCGGTACTTTCGATGGACAGGGACACAGCATTTCCGGAATGTATATGGATCTTAACACATTAGGAAGCAGTGCGAATGCAGGCCTTTTCGGCATGACGGCAAATGCAGAAATCCGAAATCTGACGATGCGTAATTCCATTATCTGCGATACCGGTGAAACAAGCAATGAAAAAGGCTATGTAGGTATGCTGATCGGAAGAAGTACCAAGAATCTTACCATCAGCAATGTAAATGTTGCAGAAGATTGCTCTGTTCAGGCTGCAGCTATAGCTGTGGGCGGTATGGTCGGTCGTGCACAGACAGACTGCTCCAATTATACAACTGCAACAAAAGAGGACATCATAATTACAAATGCAGAAAACCATGCAGATGTCACACTGCTGGACGGTAAAAGAAAACTCGATACTAATATAACGTATTCCGGAGTGAAAGTGTCACTGACCGGTGCGGGAGGTATTATCGGAAATGCAGACGGAGGTTCGGATTCTCTGTTCAGCAGGGATGGTGAAATGCGGTTTGTATTCAATACCGGAACCATTACCAATGAATCCTCTGCCGGAACTTTCAACTGTGCAGGAGGACTGATCGGTGTACATTACAGCTACAGCGGAAATGCGGGACCGGGTAAATGGTCTGACCGGGCACTGCCGGTTCAGTACTCATATAATGTGGGTAATGTTACAGCTCCGCAAACAAACGGAAGAGCCGCAGGTATCAGCGGTGTACGTCTGGGAACAAGCAGTACGGATCTGATCAGCGGCACCTACAGCAATGCCATGCAGATCGGAAACTGCTTCAGCACAGGCGATATAAACGGAGAAACCACAGGTGCGATCTCTACCTTCACAAAGGTTGGTACAGATAGCAATACGAACTATTACAGCAATACATTAGAGGAAGGCAGCAGCCTGCAGGACGCTAAACTGGCAGAAGCGGTAGAAAAAGAGACATTAACAAACGGTAAGCTGGCTTACCTGCTGGATAAGGGCAATTCCGCTTCAAAGCGTACAAACTACTTTAAGCAGGGAACGCAGCATCCGGAGTTTTCAACAACAGACTCTGTATATAAGATGAGCATTCATGCAGCAGGGCTGGATGACATTGAAGGTATTCAGGATGAGGAAACACTGCCGTTTGCAAAAGCTTTGCCGCAGCAGATGGAACTCAGCGGGCAGGCAAAAGTAACGACGGAATATTTTGCGAAGAATGCTGAGGAAGAAAAGGAAATTACCTTTAAGGTAAACACGCCGGAGGGCTACGTGCTTCGCAGTGCAAGTGGCAGCGGCATCAAGGAAGACAGTCTTAAGATTAAAGATAAAGAGATTAAGGATAAAGAAACCGGAGAGATTACGCTGACATCCACCGTAACTGTGACCATAGATGCAGGAGCAGATCTGAATCTGTATCTGAACTTCATCAAAATGCCGAATGATTACGGAAATGAAATGAAAGTTGTTCTCAGCAGCAATGCCGGTGATGAAAAACTATGGACACTGCTTCCTCTTATCACACCACCGAAGAAGGCTGCAGAAATCTCATTTGATTATCAAAACGGTGATCGTCTGAGCAAGGAAGTGCTGGACAAAGAAATTGCAAAAAAAGTCATCAATGATAAGATAAGCCGCAAGGGTTATCGTTTCACAGGATGGTATACCGACAGCCAGTGCCTGCAGCCATTTGATTATGGTGAGATCCTCAGCGGCTATGATGCAGAGGAACATCCGTTAATGCTGTATGCAGGATGGGAAAAGATTGATGTTGTTACCATCACGTTGAATGCAAACGGAGATGAGACAGATCCGGCATTTTTCGATGAAAAGCTGTTTGCAGGCGAGGTTGTCGAAGATCAGTCTGTTTATGCGTTTGACGCAGAGACAGGCAGTGCAGCACAGATACCGGCAGGAGCAGAACCGACTAGAGACGGCTATACCTTCAATGGATGGTACGTTGATGCAGGAACGCACATAAAGTTTAAAGACGATACGTTCACAAACAATCTGACGCTGTATGCAGGATGGCTTGCAGAGGATGAATGCATACTGACCTTTGATGCAGATAGCGGATACTTTGCTGTTGATGGTCATCAAAGCACAGAATACTATATAAAAGTAAAGAATAACACCGAAAATCTTGCTATTGCAGACCTTGAAATTCCTGAGGCTAAGCATGACATGGTGCAGGGTCGCGGTTACCAGTTCATCGGATGGTCGCCGGAAGGAAGTGAGGAAGTAATTGATGTGATTGCGGCAATCAGCGGGAATATGAAGCTGGTTGCAAAATGGAAAGCAAGCGGCTCGGATTCCGATGATCCGGTTAAGAACTTCGAAGACTATATCAAAAATCAGCGTCCGAACGAGAACGGCGAATTCGATACCATTACCATCAGCGATTATGAGACATTAAAAGCTCTGGCAGCATATGTAAACGCAGGAAACAGCTGTAGCAGAAGAACTTTCCAGCTGGGGAATGATATTACCCTTGCAGAAGATTGGGAAGCAATCGGTGCAAGAATAGATTTTGCGGGTACTTTTGTGGGGAATGGACATACCCTTACTTATAAAGATGCAAAACAGCCGCTATTCGGAAACGTATCCGGTCGTGTTTCTGACGTTGCAGTTACCGGAACCGGTAAAGTAGACGGCGGAATTGCAAGCATTCTGAACGGCGGAACGATTGAAGACTGCCGGGTAAAATCCGGAAGCAGCTTTGAAGGCGGAGACTTTGCGGGAGGAATCGTAGGCAGAGTTACCCAGCCGAATGGAACTATCTCAGGATGCAGAATCGAAGATGGAGTATCCATCAGCGGAGGAAGCTATGTCGGCGGCATCGCAGGCGGTGTTACCGGACAAGGCGGAACTGCAGTGATCGAAAACTGCGAAGTTGGTGCGGCAACGATAAAGGGTGCCGGCTGCAGTGACAATCCGGCAGATAACAAAGGTGCCGGAGGTCTTGGAGGCATTTTAGGATATGGTGCAGGTACTATCCGCGGCTGTATGGCGAATGCATCCGTGGAAGCCGGCAGAGAAGGAGCTTATGGTATCGGCGGTATTGTCGGTGTCAAAGGTACAACCCAGGGTAAGATGCAGATCGAACGCTGCGGATTTACCGGAACGATCACGGCTAAAAACGCAGACAGTGTCGGCGGAATACTCGGCAGCAACATGGATTACCAGACAGAGGGTGCGGTACTGAAGGATGTTTACGCCAGCGGCACCTTAGATCTTGGCGAGAGCTGCGGAGATAACGTCGGAGGCATTATGGGTTCTGTTCCGAACATTTTCTCACCGGGCAATACATCCCGGATCGAAAATGCATATTGGAACGGAAAGGTAACAAATCCAAGCCCGACCTTCGATCCGATTGCAGGAAATACACATACAACAGTATCCAACACCTATTACGCAGAGTCCGACGGCTACGAAAGCAGCCGGGAAGGTGCAAAGGGTATGCCGGATTCCGCATTTGTCAGCGGAGAACTTGCATACGAACTTGACAAGAATCATGAACCAAGGGGAACCTGGACTCAGGGCGAAAACGGTCCGGTATTTAACCAGGACGGCGAAAATGGAATTATCTACAAAGTTGAAGTGGATAAGGAGCAGGATATCACCTGGTCTGACGGTACTACGGCAACAATCACCACTACTGTTTCCAGCAGCCTCAGCGAAAAAGCAGGGCTTACAGACTGCGATAAGGTTTTCGTGAAAAAAGGTGAAAAAGTGACGACTACCGTAACCGGCATTCCGGCTCCAAAGGTGGTACAGAACAGTGACGGCAGCACGACGACCACAAGCTACGATGTAAGAATTAAGGATAAAAACGGAAATCAGATACTCTTTGATTCTGCAAATCCTACAGCAGACGTAACGATTATACGTGACCTGTCAGCAGGCGGAAGCGGCGGCAGCAGTACAACAACCACAGGTGCAGGATCCGGAAGCGGCGGCAGCACCGGCAGTGGAGACGGAACCGTAGAACAGCCGGGAAGCGGTGACGGAACAGGAACCGGAGACGGACAAGGCGACGGCACGCAAGGCGGTGACGGAACCGGTGGTCAGCAAGGTGATGGAACCGGCACCGGCGGAAACGCAGGTACAGGAACCGGTCAGACAGGAAGCAAGGGCGATAAACCACATGGCGGAAACGGTACAGGAACCGATTTCGCACCGGGTGTAGCACCAAAACCATCGATCACTCCTTCAGTGGAGCCGGTAAACGCACAGGATATTGCAGCTGATCCGGAACCTTCTCAGGCTTCTAATGCTTCAGATGAGGAAAACAGCCAGCAGCTCGACCAGACAAACAGCGGCGGACAGAGCCAGGGCGGCGGAGAACAAGGTGAGATCAAGCCGGAAAGCAAGATCTATAAACTGATAAAATCCGTAACCGATACTGTAAGAGATAATCCGGTTGCATCTGCAGCCATTCTGCTTGCAGTCATTGCTATCATCATCTTTGGTGCATGGAGCAGAAAGAAAAAGGAAGATCATTCTGCAAAAAAATAACAGCAGACAGATAAATTTATGATGAAAAGGGGGCGGCATGGTCCGCTCCTCTTTTCTTAAGAAATCAAAGCACTCTGAGAGTGCAGGAAATATTGTGCAGGAAATATAACAATATCGGAATCGAAAGCAGGAAGGAACAGGAACGAAAATGAGAAAAAAACTGATTGCAGGAATTATGACTGTAATGATGCTGGCTGCAATACCGTTTTCACAGAGCGAGATCGGGCCGGTTACCGCATATGCAGAAACTTTGCCGACGACCGGTGTGCAGGATACGGAAGCCGGGGCGGATATGTCGGATATGACCGCTATTCCCGCAGCGAAAGCGAATAAAAGCCAGGTTACAGTCAGCAAGACACGCTTAAAGAATTTCCAAAAGGGAACAAAGAAATCTCTGAAACTTTATACCGACATGGGAAGCATAACTTTAGACAAAAAGCTGGCAAAATCCCTGGTTAACAAAGCAAAGGGAAAGAAGATCAGCATCATCATGGAACAAGTGGAACTGACCCAGGAGCAGAAACGAATTTACGGAGATGAGGCGGCCGGGTGGAAGATCTCCTTCCGTTCAGCAGGCAAAACGATCCTGAATCCGGACAGCAGCGGTGCATCCGCAGTCTTTTATATGGATAAGAATGGGAATAATGTGTCGACGGATGAAATCAGTCTTTGCAGAATGATTACCGGAGGCAAGATCTATTGCAATACCTTTTCTTTATCAGAAGAAGAAAAAGCCAGCGGAACGAAGCTTGCCTGCAAAGTAAAAGGAAGCCTGCAGGGAACCTTTATCGTCGGAGATAAAGCAGAGATGGAAACAGCAAGACTTATCAGCGGCATACAAAATACCAGGATCAAAGCAAAGGTAACCGCTGCTGAAAAAGCGCAGTCCGGAAGATTAAGCTATGTAGGTCTCAACTGGACAAAATCCAAGGGTTTCAAGCTTGACGGATACGAAATCCATCATTCCTTTGACGGAATTGTCTATCAGAAAGCACATACCCTGGAAGGCAACGAATGCTATAACCATAACGTTGCATCCGGAACGACTAAATATTATAAGATACGCGGATACCGTACCATTGACAATCATATATATTACACTCGATGGTCGAATGTGGTAAGCGGAAGCGTATAGGAAGAATAGGGTCAATGTAATATGTGATTCAGTAAAAAAGAGACTGTGACTTAGCAGTTGTGCGGAAATGCCCTCTGTTAAGGAAACGGTCTCTCTTTATATAGCATGTTTTGCATCTGCGCTGCTGGCGTTATCGCTACGCAGTTATAGCACAAAATATAGTAGGCTTTGTCGTTGTTTACAAATTATTGCTGAATCCTTTATAGGCTTTCTAATGCGTCAGGAGATAGACCTGTTATTTTTGCGATCGTAGCTTTGGACATACCCTCCCGGAGCATCTTTTCTGCAATCTCACGCTTCTCACGGGCAGCACCTTCAGCTCGTCCTTCAGCTCGTCCTTCAGCTAGACCTTTGGCACGTCCTTCCTCAAGTCCCTGCTTGATCGCCCTTGCTTTTATGGTATTCTGCTCAAGCTGGAAGTAAAACCTGGATTCGGCCCAGGCAGCCTCTCTTTCTTCCTTTGTAGCCTTACGGTATAAATTTTCAGCCATAAAGATTCCATCCTCCTTACTACAGATTTTCTGTACAGAGTCCTTGTAGTTTTCATCGGCAGCGTATCGCAGGTAGAAAGCCAGCTTCTCCATTTGTGACATTTCCTCTATGGATTTGTCGGGATTTACCTTGCCAAGCTCAAGAAAATGAAGTTCCAGACGGTCGGTCAGCAGATACCCTGTATCATTTTCTCTGACATTGAACACGCTGTGGCAACCGATGTCCCCTGGAAACAGCTTCGTATGGATGATGGAAACTACAATGCTTTTCTTCATTTTATCATAGTCCTCACCGGAGTTCAATGATGAATTCACCAGCCTTCCGCCATAAAACAGGGAACGGTTCCGATAAAATTCCAAATGGTCAACTTGCATTTCGATATCAAGGATTTCTCTTGATTCGGTTTCCGCCTTAATGTCCATGGCGGTGTCTTTGCTTTTTAAAAGTTCACCATAGTCAACCGGATTCTTAATTTCCACATGCTTGATGGGATCATCGCTGCGCTCCAGGATGATGTTAAGAAGACCCATGAGGGCTGCCCGGGATTCTTCCGTGTCACTTCCGTAAATCCGGTGAAATACATAATCGTTATATAGGGGCATTTTTGTTCGGTAGGTATCAGTGTATAATTTTCTGATTTCATCTACTGTTTGGATTGCGTCTTCTGGCATAATTTCTCCTTTCTACCATGAAAGATTTTGTCTAAAAATCCCGACAGCCGGTATGTATGGAATTACCGATCTTGCTGTCTATGCTGTTTACGTGCTTGTACAGAACGGAGTTAGAATTTAATTACTTAAATAGAAAATAATGTAATCATATTATACAACAGGGTTGAGGAGAATGCAAGAATTAATGTAAAATTATAACATAAATGATGGTGGCTACAAAATTTATAACTGTGGCTTTCGAAATTTCCTTGTAAATCCCCATATTTTATACGTTTCTATGCACAGTGCATAACAAAAGAAAATGGCAACATGGTATACTTACTGTGAGAGTGTCGTAATTTCAGGTTTTGATGCGTGTGAATGTGAAAATTTTGAACAATTCAGAAATCATATGCGCAGAGCCTGTCTGGATTGTTGTGCGCTTTAGCGGCAATAAACCCCCTGTCTCTACCAGGGGTAGGTAAAAAAACTTTAGTATATGTAATAAAAACCTCCGTGTTATAATGATGTTGGTTTGGCGACCGCATCACTAAAAATAACAGGAGGTTTTTGACAAAGAAGAATGAAATAAACCATACAGCGCATTCAAGCTACCGCTGCGAATATCATATTGTTTTTGCACCAAAATTTAGAAGTAAAGCCATCTGTGGAAACTTAAAAAAAGATATTGGCGGAATTCTTAGAAAGCTGTGTAAAGAAATGAAAGTCGAGATAATCGAAGCTGAGGCATGCCCGGATCACATACACATGTTGGTTAGTATTCCACCATATATGAGTGTAGCACAATTCGTTGGTACCCTCAAGCGTAAAAGTGCATTGATGATTTTTGACAGTGCGAATTTAAAATATAGGTATGGAAACCGACATTTTTGGTGCAGAGGGTGGTGCTAGAACAGCTTATCGGCTACTACGGTGGTGGTTACGATGTGATGAAGAGAAATATCTACGATAACTATTACAAGACATCAGGCAAAGCTTACGGCGGAGCAAACTTCACATGGAAGCCATGGCGGGCAAAGGCAACCAGGGTGTCATCCGTCACAGCAGGAGCTGTCGGAAGCTTTCCTACGGGCACTGGACATATTCCTC
>CAKQVC010000008.1 GCA_934277655.1 uncultured Clostridia bacterium | reverse complement strand
ATCCTGCACGGTCCCGCCACTGTAAGGAAGGAGTGCTGTCAGAGAAGCCACTGGATTGAGAGATTCCGGGAAGGCAGGCAGTGCATTGACGTCCAAGTCAGGAAACATGCATAGGAGTTTCAATGTTGTGATGCGTCGGACGAGCGCAGACATAACGAATAAAAATGCACAGAAAAACGGACTGTGGTCTTTTGGTGGTTTTCCACACACTATAGGGGCTGCAGTCCTTTTGTTTTCGGCAAAAATTCTCCAGAATAAATAAAAAAAGAAGTAAACGCCCAAAGAGAATATGAACAGCTATATTGCTGAAAAAGAGTTTTTACCCTAAAATGTAATATTATGCAGCCCCCTAAAATTATGATTACGCTTGGAGGAAAAGAAAATGAGAGTAGCATGGTTTGAAAACCCTGACAACATTGTTTACACAACCGTTGAAAAATTCGCGGATAACTTCGGAAAGGAAGCAGGGATTTCCGGTCTGGGCGAAAAGATTATCAGTTTCCGGGAAAATCCGACTCCGGAAGGTATTGTTCTTAAAGGCACGAAAAGAACGGCATTAAAGCTGTTTGTTCCGGATCTGACGTTTGACAAGCACATCGAAATGGGGGAAAATGTGTGGGTGTTTGTCGGCGAAACCTATCCGGCATATTGCATATACGAATAAACGTAGTGTGCATATAATATGCATATAAACTGAAAAAACAAATAAATTAAGCAAACTTCATAGAGATTTATGTTCTTCATACGCAACGTTTGGCAGAACCGGCAGAAAAAGTGGACTGCAAGGGGTTTGCGGACGAATGGGTAGGAAGCTAAGATGGAAGCAGGTGAGAATCCTGCACGGTCCCGCCACTGTAAGGAAGGAGTTCTGTCAAAGAAGCCACTGGTATGAATTAATACCGGGAAGGCAGGCAGTGCAAGGATATCCAAGCCAGGAGACATGCATAAATCGCAGGAACCCGCCATGTCGGTGAGCGTGCGCGAGGGGGTATTTGACATACAACAGCAAAAACGGGCTGGAGCAAACCAGGCATAGTAAGCCTGCAGTAACATCCGCACAGGGAGGACTGCAGATGCACTACTTATTGTGCCGGAAAAAAGGCTGCAGTCCTTTTTTATTTCATTTTCTCCTTAAATTTGTGCATCAGGAAAGACAGAATAAATATAAGACATCCATGAGAAAATACACTGAGCACACAAACTACGGACTGCAGTCTTAAATCAAAACAGACTTTATATCGCTTAAAAGCTGTATCTTTATAAAAGTAAAGAGCAGCTGGAAGGAAAGGCAAAGCAAAAGAGGTGGTTTTATGAGCCCGAAAGAACAAAGCAAAAAGACATTTTATCGTGCGCTGAGAGGTATTGATTTTCTGGTTCCCTGCCAGAAAAAAGAAAATGGTCAGATCACGTTCGAACTTTTGTCTAATCAGAGAGGAGAACAGTATATTCCAGTTTTCTTTTCAAAGGATTCGGAGTTGGGACGCTTCCAACTGGAAAATATGGAGAAGATTCCATTTCAGTTTCTTCGAAACTTGATGATTGAAATGTCTCAAAAAATTCTGGGCTTTGTGATTGAGCCTTTTGATAAAAGCATCGTAGTTGACCGCAAAGGACTTTCCGATTATGATTCGGCTACGATGGGGATGACGGTTGAACAGCGTCCGCTGAGAGGCGGGGTGCAGCTGAAAGCTGCAAAAAGCCTGCCACCGGGAATGGAGGCTGCACTGTGCAGATTCTTTTCCATGCAGATTGGAGTCAATGCGGCGTGGATGCTTATGGCACAGTTTGATGAGGAACAGACACCTCATCTGAGGGTTGTCGTGGACTTCTATGGCAGTAAATTCGAACTGTTTCCGAAACTGGCTGAGGTTATCAAGCCATTCATGCTGGAAGGTCAGCAGTTCGAACTGATCCCGAGACAACCGCAGATAAATTTTGAACCATTTGATTCTGCGAAAATTTATGATCGCGGAAGATTCCTCGCAGAAAGAGCTTGAATTAAATGCACAGAAAACGGACTGTGGCCTTTAGGTGTTTTCATACACGATAGGGACCGCAGTTTTTTTGTTTGGGTTCTCTTTTGTTTTTTGCTATTTGTAAGTTCATCTTTGATTTATAAACGAATGTTGATATGGAATAATTAAATAATGTTCGGAATATAACGAATGAATATAATTTAATACCTTGAGCTTTATGCCTTTCCTGTTGACATTGCAGGCATGGAGGGTTAAAATAAAAAGGCATTAAGAAGAGATTTTAAGTATGATTCATCATAAATTTTAAGACAAAGGATAAACGGAGGAAAATATGAAGAAGATAGGAATCGTTATGGGATCAGACAGTGACCTTGGAATCGCTGAAAAAGCAGCAGAAACATTGAAAGAACTGGGTGTACCGTTCGAAGTACATGTATACTCTGCACACAGAACACCGGTGCAGGCAGCAGATTTTGCGAAGAATGCAAGAAAGAACGGGTTTGGCGCGATCATCGCATTTGCGGGTAAGGCAGCACACCTTGCCGGGGCATTGGCAGCTAACACAACTCTTCCGGTCATCGGCGTACCGGTAAAATCATCGACACTGGACGGCATTGATGCTCTTCTGTCAACTGTACAGATGCCATCGGGAATTCCTGTAGCAACAGTTGCCATAGACGGAGCAGTCAATGCCGCATTGCTTTCTGTACAGATGCTGGCAATCGAAGATGAAGAGGCAGCAACGAAACTGGAAGAAAAAAGAGCCAAAGATGCAGAAAAGGTTCTGGCAAAGAATGAAGATATTTCTGCCAGATTCCAGTAGAAGAAGATCCTATTTAAAGAATAAGACGTAACGATAAACGAGAAGTAATGACGAGAAAAGAGATTAAGAAATTTTGAGGAGGAACATACATGGGCGGATTTTTTGGTGCAGTATCCAAGCATGACTGCATGCTGGACGTGTTTTTTGGTGTTGACTATCATTCACACCTTGGAACAAGAAGAGGCGGACTGGCTGCATACGATGAAACGATCGGACTTCAGAGAGAAATCCATAATATTGAGAACTCTCCATTCCGTACAAAATTTGAGAACGTATTTGATGAAATGAAAGGAACGTCAGCGATCGGATGTATCAGCGATACCGATCCGCAGCCACTTCTGATCCGTTCCAAACTGGGGACCTATGCAATCTCTATTGTTGGCAGGATCAACAATAGAGAGGAGCTGATCGACCAGTACCTGCTGGCATCCGGAGGACATTTCGATGCGATGACTGGAGGAAACGTCAATTCAACCGAACTGGTGGCAGCACTGATCAATCAGAAAGACAGCTTTTGCGATGGGATCAAGTTTGCACAGGATGTCATCGATGGAACTGCATCTATTTTGATCCTGAAGGATAACGGACATATTATTGCGGCAAGAGACCGTTTAGGCAGGCTGCCGGTCATCATCGGCAGAAACATTGACGGCTATGTGGTATCTTTCGAATCTTTCGTATTCCAGAAACTGGATTACCATGTGGAAAGAGATCTGGGCCCGGGCGAGATCGTAGAACTGACACCGGATTCCATGACGCAGTTGAACCCTCCGGGAAAAGAAATGAAGATCTGTGCGTTCCTGTGGTCTTACTATGGCTACCCGAATTCCAATTACGAGGGCGTTAACGTTGAAGTTATGCGTTACAAGAATGGACAGATCATGGCCAAGAATGATAAAGAAAGCAACAAGGCACAGGACATTGATTATGTCTGCGGAGTACCGGATTCCGGAACGCCACATGCCATTGGATATGCAAACGAAAGCGGCGTTCCGTTTGCACGGCCGTTTATCAAATATACACCAACCTGGCCGAGAAGCTTCATGCCGACGAATCAGAAAGAAAGAAACAAGGTCGCTAAGATGAAGCAGCTTCCGGTTCATGAACTGATCCAGGATAAAAAGCTCCTGTTTGTGGATGACTCTATCGTGAGAGGAACCCAGCTGGGGGAAACCGTAGAATTCCTTTATGACAACGGGGCGAAAGCAGTCCATATGCGTTCTGCATGTCCGCCGATCCTGTACGGATGCAAGTATCTGAACTTTTCGGCAGCAAAAAATGAAATGGAATTGATCGCAAGACAGGTCATCGTAGAGCTGGAAGGACCGGAAGGTCTGAATCATGCAGACGAGTACAGTGACTTCAGAACCGAAAGAGGACAAGCACTCAGAAAAGTAATTTGTGAAAAATTCCAATTTGAGTCATTGGAATTTCAGTCATTAGAAGGTATAATAGAAGCAATAGGAATTGAACCGTGCAATTTATGCACATATTGCTGGAACGGAAAGGAATAAGAGGAAAAAACTATGAACGAAAAATCAAGATCCGACAGCTATGCAGCTGCCGGTGTAGACATTACCGCAGGATATAAAGCAGTAGAACTGATGAAACAACATATCGCCCGCACGATCATCCAGGGCAGTACATCGGACATCGGTGGATTTGGAGGTCTGTTCGAACTGGATGTGACAGATATGCCCCATCCGGTACTGGTAAGCGGAACCGATGGCGTTGGAACGAAGCTGAAAATGGCATTCCTGATGGACAAGCATGATACTGTCGGTATTGACTGTGTGGCGATGTGCGTGAACGATATCATCTGCTGTGGTGCGAAACCGCTGTTTTTCCTTGATTATATTGCATGCGGCAAGAACTACCCGGAAAAAATCGCAGAGATCGTTTCCGGCATCGCAGAGGGCTGTGTGCAGTCCGGCTGTCAGCTGGTAGGCGGCGAAACAGCAGAAATGCCGGGCTTCTACAGCGAAGATGAATACGACCTGGCAGGCTTCAGCGTTGGTGCAGTAGACAAGGCAAAAGTTCTGGATAAAACAACCATGAAAGAAGGAGACGTCATCATCGGACTTGCTTCCAGCGGCGTTCATTCCAACGGCTTTTCACTGGTAAGAAAGGTTTTCGATGTGGAAAATATTGATTTAAAAGCTCCGATGGAAGCTCTCAGCGGAAAATCTTTAGGCGAGACCTTGCTGACTCCGACGAAGATTTATGTAAAGCCAATGCTCAAGCTTTTCGAAGCTGTTGACGTAAAGGGTGTATCCCACATTACCGGCGGCGGCTTTTATGAAAATATTCCAAGAAGCATTCCGGATGGGCTTTGTGCAGAAATCCAGAAAGACGATGTCAAGGTTCTGCCGATCTTCAAAGCGATCGCCGAAGCAGGAAATATTCCGGAGCACGACATGTTCAATACCTTCAATATGGGCGTAGGAATGAGCGTGATCGTTGATGAAAAAGACGCAGACAAGGCTGTTGAAATTCTGCAAGATGCAGGCGAAGATGCTTACGTGATCGGCAGGATTATCAAGGCAGCAGATCCGGGACAAAAGGTGATCTTATGCGAAAAGCAAAAGTAGCCGTACTGGTTTCCGGCGGTGGGACCAATCTGCAGGCACTGATCGATGCAGGAAGAGCAGGAAAGATGCCCAGCGTGGAGCTTGCATTGGTCATTTCCAATAACCGTAGTGCTTATGCACTGACACGTGCGGAACAGGCAGGTATTGAGACTGCAGTTATCGTGCGGAAAGAAACTGCGAGTCAGGAGGCTTTTGAAGCAGCTATGACAGAAGAACTTGTAAAGCATCAGATTGATTTTATCATTATGGCAGGTTTTATGAGCATTCTCAGCAAGAACTTTACAGACCAGTATCCGGAGAAAATTATTAACATCCATCCATCTCTGATTCCGTCATTCTGCGGCAAAGGCTTTTATGGACTGCATGTTCATGAAGCGGCGCTTGCATACGGTGTAAAAGTAACCGGTGCAACGGTTCATTTTGTCAATGAAATCCCGGACGGCGGACAGATCATCCGGCAGAAAGCAGTTGAAGTCATGGAAGGCGATACGCCGGAAATTTTACAGAAGAGAGTCATGGAACAGGCAGAATGGATCATTCTCCCGCAGGCAGCAGAAGAAGTTGCTGGACAGTTGTTGAACAGAGAAAGAGAGAGTCAGATAAAATGAGCATTTATCCAAAGAATATAAAAGAATATATCGGCAAAAATCCGTATCCGGGAAGAGGCATTGTAGTCGGCAAGACTCCTTCCGGCAAGCTGGCTGTTGCTTATTTCATCATGGGCAGAAGTCAAAACAGCAGAAACAGGGTTCTGAATGTGCTTCCATCCGGACATGTGTATACGGAGCCGTTCGATTTTTCTAAGGTAGAAGATCCGACCCTGATCATTTACAGGGCGCTGGCAACGGTAAGACATCATCTGATCGTTACGAACGGAGATCAGACCGATACCATTTATCGCGAACTGGAAGCAGATGGATGCAGCCGCAAAGCTTTAAAAACAAGAGAGTTTGAGCCGGATGCTCCGAACTTTACACCGAGGATCAGCGGTGTAGTTACCTGGAAGGACGGCGATTTCAGCTATGAGATAAGTATTCTCAAGAGTGCGGATCGTGAAGGAAGCGCCTGCAACCGGTATTTTTATTCCTATGCTTCTCTGGCAGGAAGAGGACATTTTATCCACACATATGAAGGAGATGGTAATCCACTGCCGACCTTTGAAGGGGAGCCGAGATGCGTTGTGATCCCAGAAGATATCGATCAGTTTGCAGATGAAATCTGGAACAACCTGGATGCCGAAAACAAGATCGCATTGTATGTCCTCTATGCGGACGGCGAGGATGGGAAGGTCGAAAACCGGATTTTTAACAAGAACACGAAATAAACCGAAAACCATGGACACAGTGAAAGACTGTGAAGATGGATTTTGCGAAGAAATATGAGGAAAAAATTGATGAAAGAATATGAACTGAAATATGGATGCAACCCGAACCAGAAACCGGCGAAAGTCTATATGGAAAACGGGGCAGATCTGCCGATTGAGATCTTGAATGGCAGACCGGGTTATATCAATCTGCTGGATGCGATGAACAGCTGGCAGCTGGTAAAGGAGATCAAGGAAGCACTGGGCATGTGTGCGGCTACGTCTTTTAAGCATGTCAGCCCGACATCTGCGGCAGTGGGACTTCCGATGACGGAAAACCAGAAGAAAGCTTTTTTTGTGGATGATGTGGAAGGTCTGGATGAATCGCCGATTGCTACTGCTTATGCAAGAGCCAGAGGTACAGACCGGATGAGTTCCTTCGGAGACTGGATCGCATTGTCTGATAAATGCGATGTGACCTGTGCCCGCCTGATCGCAAGGGAAGTATCAGATGGCATCATTGCACCGGATTATGATCCGGAAGCATTGGAAATCCTCAAGGGCAAGAGAAAAGGATCCTATAACATCATTAAGATCGATACGGATTATGTGCCGGAACCGGTAGAACACAAGCAGGTTTATGGCATTACTTTCGAGCAGAAACGAAATGATCTTGTGATAAACAAAGAGCTGCTTACAGAAATCGTTACGGATAATAAGGAAATGACGGAAGAGGCGAAACGTGATCTGGTCATTGCACTGATCACGCTGAAATATACCCAGTCCAATTCTGTATGCTATGCAGAAAACGGACAGACTATCGGTGTCGGAGCAGGGCAGCAGTCCAGAATCCACTGTACCAGACTGGCAGGCGAAAAAGCTGACAAGTGGCATCTTCGTCAGCATGAAAAGGTGCTGAACCTTCCGTTTAAAGAGGAAATCAGACGTCCGGACAGAGACAATGCGATTGACGTATATCTTTCGGAAGATTTCGAAGAGGTTATCGGCGAAGGAAACTGGCAGCAGCTGTTTACTGAGCAGCCAGAGGAGTTTCCGAGAAAAGAACAGAGAGCATATCTTGCGTCGCTGAAAGGTGTCTGTCTGGGATCAGATGCGTTCTTCCCATTTGGAGATAACATAGAAAGAGCTGCGAAAAGCGGTGTAACCTATATCGCACAGCCGGGTGGCTCTATCCGTGATGAAAATGTCATCAGCACCTGCAATAAGTACAATATGGTCATGGCAACGACCGGGATCAGACTGTTCCACCACTAGTACACAGAGGAGTCCTGAGCAGATGATGTGCGGCATGCAAAACGTGGAATGCAAAGCGTGGAATACAAAGTGAAGCAAGCAACATGGAAGCAGGGACAAAGGACTGTGCTGACGGGATCAGCACACAGGAGGTAGACAAATGAAAGTAATGGTAGTCGGCGGAGGCGGAAGAGAGCACGCCATTATCAAAAAAATAAAAGAAAATAAGCAGGTAGAAGAGATTTTTGCACTGCCGGGAAACGGCGGGATCGCAGCGGATGCGACCTGTGTAAATATCGGGGCGAAGGACATTGACAAGATTGTGGAGTTTGCCTGCGAAAATAAGATTGACTTTGCGGTTGTTGCACCGGACGATCCACTGGTGCTAGGTGCAGTTGATGCACTGAAGGCGAAAGGTATCAAGACTTTCGGACCGGAGAAAAAAGCCGCAATCATCGAAGGAAGCAAGGCTTTTTCCAAGGATCTGATGAAAAAATATCATATTCCGACGGCTGCTTATGAAATCTTTGATGATGTGGAAAAAGCATTGGAATATGTAGAAACCTGCAAGATTCCGGTGGTTGTCAAGGCAGATGGTCTTGCACTGGGAAAGGGCGTTACCATCGCAGAAACCCGTCAGGATGCTGTCGATGCAATTAAGAGCATGATGGAGGACAAAGTTTTCGGAGACAGCGGCAATCAGATTGTAGTAGAAGAATTTCTGACAGGACCGGAAGTATCGGTGCTTTCCTTTACTGATGGTAAAACACTCATTCCGATGATCTCATCCATGGATCACAAGAGAGCTTTGGATGGCGACAAAGGGCTGAATACCGGCGGAATGGGGACTATTGCACCGAACCCATATTATACAGAAGAAATTGCACAACAGTGTATGGATACGATTTTCCTGCCGACCATTGAGGCAATGAATAAGGAAGGAAGAACTTTCAGCGGATGTCTGTACTTCGGACTGATGATCACGGAAGACGGTCCGAAGGTTATCGAGTATAACTGCCGTTTCGGCGATCCGGAAACACAGGTCGTCCTGCCACTTCTGGAAAGTGATCTTCTTGACATTATGCTGAAGATTTACGATCAGAAGCTGGACGAGGCGGATGTACGGTTTGCGGATAAATCGGCATGCTGCGTTGTCATGGCATCCGAAGGATATCCGAAAAAATACGAAACTGGTTTTGAAATTTCCATGCCGGAAGATAAAAATATCTATGTGGCAGGTGCTAAACTTGCAGAGGGCAGGCTGGTTACCGGTGGAGGACGTGTTCTTGGCGTAACGGAAACAGCGGATACTCTTGAAGAAGCCGTTGATAAAGCGTATGATACTGTAAAGCAGGTAAGCTTTCAAAATGCTTACTACAGAAAAGACATCGGCAAACGAGCTTTGGAGGCAGAAAGGAACTAGACATGGTTTATAGAATCTATGTGGAAAAAAAGCCAGGACTTGACAATGAAGCCCGCGGTTTAAAAAAAGATATCAACGAACTGCTTGGGATCGGTACTCTGGAAAAGGTCAGAGTGCTGAACCGCTATGATGCAGAAGGACTGGACAAGAAACTGTTCGATTATGCGATCAGCACTGTTTTTTCTGAACCGCAGCTGGATGTAACCGGAGAGGAGCTGCCAGAGGCAGATTATATGTTTGCAGTCGAATATCTGCCGGGACAGTTCGACCAGAGAGCATCTTCTGCAGCAGAGTGTATCCAGATTATTTCGAAAGCAGAAAGACCTGCCATTAAGACCGCAAAAGTTTATGCTCTCTATGGCAAATTAACCGATGATGAACTGGAAACGATAAAAAAATATGTCATCAACGCAGTTGAAGCCCGTGAAGCACGGCTGGAACTGCCGGAAACTCTGGCGATGGATTACGAACTTCCAACCGGAGTTGAAACCATCGAAGGATTCCGTAACTACAGCGATGAGGAGTTGGATGCGTTCATCGCAGCACGTGGGCTTGCAATGGATCTGGCGGATATCCAGTTCTGCCGCGGATATTTCAATGAAGAGGACAGAGATCCGACTATTACGGAAATCAAGATGATCGACACATATTGGTCCGACCACTGCAGACATACAACATTTAACACGACTATCGATGATGTCAAATTCGAAGATAAACTGATCCAGGAAGCTTATGAAAGATATCTTGCTGCAAGAAAATCCATCGGAAGAACTAAGCCGGTTAACCTGATGGATATCGGTACGATTGCCGCAAAAGTCCTGAAAAAAGAAGGTAAGCTCTCCAAGTTGGATGAATCCGAGGAAATCAATGCCTGCACGGTTAAGATCAAGGTGGAGACCGAAGGCAGACAGGAAGATTGGCTGCTTCTCTTCAAGAATGAAACACACAATCATCCGACGGAGATTGAGCCTTTCGGTGGTGCGGCAACCTGCGTCGGCGGGGCTATCCGTGACCCGCTGTCAGGAAGAAGCTATGTTTACAGTGCTATGCGCGTGACTGGTGCGGGAGATCCGTTAGTTCCGGTATCAGAAACCATTCCGGGTAAACTGCCGCAGAGAAAGCTGGTAACGACCGCAGCTGCAGGATACAGCTCTTACGGAAACCAGATCGGTCTTGCAACAGGACAGGTAGATGAAATTTACCATCCAGGTTATGTGGCAAAGAGAATGGAGATTGGTGCGGTTATTGCAGCAGCTCCGGCAGAAAATGTAGTCAGAGAAGTACCGGCAGCCGGCGACAAAGTCATTCTTCTTGGTGGTAAAACCGGAAGAGATGGCTGCGGTGGTGCAACTGGTTCCTCCAAGTCCCACGATGCTTCTTCTCTGGAGAACTGCGGAGCTGAGGTTCAGAAGGGTAATGCACCGGAAGAAAGAAAGCTTCAGCGATTATTCAGAAATCCACAGGCTTCCAAGTTGATCAAACGTTGCAATGACTTTGGTGCTGGCGGTGTATCCGTTGCAATCGGTGAACTGGCAGACGGTCTGGCTATTGATCTGAACAAAGTTCCGAAAAAGTATGAAGGTCTTGATGGTACAGAGCTTGCTATCAGTGAATCTCAGGAAAGAATGGCAGTCGTAGTAAGAGAAGAAGATGTGGATGTCTTCTGCAGACTGGCTCACGATGAGAATCTGGAAGCAACAGTAGTGGCTGTTGTAACCGAGGCACCTCGCCTGACCATGACCTGGAACGGTATACAGATCGTAAACATTTCGAGAGCATTCCTTGACTCTAACGGAGCCGAAAAACATATTACAGTAGAAACCGCTGCTGCGGAAGATTTTGCGAAGAAGCCGGAGACCGACTTCGCGGCAGGATATGAGGCGCTGGCTGGTGATCTGAACATCTGCTCCAGACGGGGGCTTTCTGAAAGATTTGACTCCACCATCGGTGCAGGTACAGTTTTGATGCCGTTTGGCGGTAAGTTCCAGAGAACACCGATCCAGGCGATGGTTAACAAGGTTTCCGTTGAGAAAGCGGATACGAAGACTTGCAGCTTGATGGCGTGGGGCTATAATCCGTTCATTACGGAGAAGAGTCCGTATCATGGTGCTTACCTTGCTGTGGTTGAATCGGTATCCAAGCTGGTGGCAGAAGGAGCTGCTTTTGAAGACGTGTACCTGTCTTTCCAGGAATACTTTGAGAAGTTAGGCAAAGACCCTGCAAGATGGGGAAAACCATTTGCGGCACTGCTTGGTGCGCTGGATGCACAGCTGGCTCTTGGCGTTGCGGCTATCGGCGGAAAGGATTCCATGAGCGGTACGTTCGAGCAGCTGAATGTTCCTCCGACACTGGTTTCTTTCGCAGTAACGACTGAAAGCATTGATAACATAGTTTCTCCGGAATTTAAGGAAGGCGGAAATGAAGTATATTGGATGAAGCCTGCGTATGACAAGGAAGGGCTTCCGACTGGTGAATCCTTGAAGAAAGTGTATGACGCAGTAACGGTGCTTGGTAGACTGGGTCTTATCAATGCGGCATGGACGTTGACACTGGGCGGATGTGCAGAGGGCGTTCTGAAAATGTCCATGGGCAATGAGATTGGATTTGCTTATAATCCGGAAATTACTCTTGATGAGATTTTCAGCTATGGCTATGGTTCTTTCCTGGTTGAAATTGACCGGGCAGCATTGGACGCTCTTGCTGATGAGGATAAGAAGAAAGCTGAGGCAGCTTTTGCGGCTTGCGCAGAATGCAAAGTGCTGGGCGAAACGACAGAAGCATTTGAGGTTTCTTACGGAACGGAAATCATTGATTTAAGCAAACTCTGCGGTTTCTATGAAGACAAGCTGGAATCAGTTTATCCGTGCAACCTGAACCTGAAGAAGGCACAGGTGGCAGATGACAGCGGGGTAAAACCGGTAGAAACATTGACATGCCCGGCTTGCAGCGAGGTATTTAGTGCGACCATCAAGAACCCGGTACCGCGAGTTCTGATTCCTGTATTCCCGGGAACCAACTGCGAATATGATACGGCCAAGGCATTCAGAGGTGCTGGTGCAGAACCGGAGATTTTCGTTATCAACAACCTGAATGCTTCGGAAGTTGCAAGATCTATCGCATCTTTCGCTGCAAAGGTAAGAGAAAGCCAGATGATCTTCATTCCGGGCGGGTTCTCCGGCGGAGATGAACCGGATGGTTCCGGTAAGCTGATTACAGCATTTTTCCGCAACCAGGAGATCAGGGAAGCGGTTACGGAACTTCTGGAAGAAAGAGACGGTCTGATGGCCGGCATCTGCAATGGCTTCCAGGCATTGATCAAACTGGGTCTTGTTCCGTTCGGCAAAATTATAGATACAGATGGAACGTGTCCGACTCTGACGTATAACAGAATCGGCCGCCACCAGTCCAAACTGGTGCAGACCAGGATCGTTTCGAATAAGTCTCCTTGGCTGGCAGGTGTTCAGCCGGGTCAGGTTTATACGGTTCCGATTTCCCATGGTGAAGGTCGTTTCATGGCTTCCGATGAACTGCTCCGCAAGATGGCAGATAACGGACAGATCATCACGCAGTATGTGGATATGAAGGGCGAGGCGACTATGGACATCCAGTTCAACCCGAACGGTTCAGACTGGGCGGTAGAAGGTATTGTGTCTCCAGATGGCCGTGTTCTCGGCAAGATGGGTCACTCAGAAAGAATTGGTGCAGGACTGTATCAGAACGTACCGGGCGAGTTCGACATGCAGATGTTCGCTTCCGCAGTGAAGTACTTTAAATAGGAAGAGCTGAGGCCGGCGGATAAAATGACCGAAAATGCCGCTGGCCGGCAATCGGTCGATTTTCAGCCAGAAGAATGATTGGCTGACAGGAAGAAAGCTGGCTGTGTTAAAGAAAATGACAGGCGAGATTTGACAAAGTTTTGGGTATCCAAAGTTTGGTTCCCCCAAAAGTTTTAAGTCAGACCGCCTGTTTTTTATTTTACACAAGGTTACTTGTGTTTTACTTCATTCAAACAAAAGCATCAATCCGAAATGTTACAGATCACGCATCAGCACTAGCAGGAGATTATTGTCATATAGATCTTGTGCGGCATAAGAGCCAGAGAACCAGGAAACCAGTGATTCCGACATGTCAGGGCAGAAGATTCCGAGGACAGCAGGAAGCAGGGCCAGAAAAATCATCACGTTGATGATTCCGAGAACAATTCCCATAATAAGACCAAGAAGCCAATCCACAAACCCTCTAAAACCATATCGGCTCTTTTTGGAAAAACCGGATTTTAGCAGTCCGATGACCAGCCGCAATCCGATTACGATGAGGAAAAAGCTGATGACAGTCAGAAAAAACATAACCAGTTTTTCAGATCCGGTAGTGATTAAGTCTGAATCTGTCCATGATGTGCCGGAATTGCTTTCCTTACGGAGAAGCGAAGGCAGTGCCTGATAAATTTCTGAGTTCTGCCAGGACTGGACAAGGCCATCGTGGAGCTTGTCCGTCAGCCAGGTGCCAACAAAGGTTTCTTTAAAAAGAATTTCTGCCAGATCATCTGAGAAGATCCAGCCAATCACAACCGAAACGATCCCGCCGAAAAAGTTTGCCAATGTCAGGGCAAATCCCCTCCGCATGGAAAAGAAAATAGTTGCGATAAGTATCGCGAAAACGATGATATCCATTATCATAAGCTCTGTACTCCTACTACAATATATTTATGGTTGATATTCCTTACAGCCGGTAAGGAATATTTTATCATTTTTTCTGTATGTTTCAACTTTTACTGTCAATTCCTTTGGCTACGATAACGTGGATTCCGGCACCGCGAATGGAAGCACTGACAGAAAGCTTGTCTTCCATGTTTTCAATCGAAATTTGAGACAAAGGTTGGGTATTCAGCAAATGAATCCACTCATCCTGCAAGGGAAATTTGTCAGGGAAGTTGATGTGTGACATCTGTTCGAAGATAGAATTATCGTTTGACAGAGCATATTTTGCAATGACATATTTTCCGGGGACAGCAGGAATCGAAAAATCTATGTTCAGTTCGTCCATGAAAGAACGGATTACATCATTTGTTTCATGGACGCTTGTTGGTCGTGTGCATAGACTGCTGATCTCATCGTTGAAGTTGAATACCACTATCGTATAGGCGGGATTATCTGAAGTCGCACGGCTTTTCGTACGGATGACATAGTAATATTTTCCCCAGGAGATCAGTTCACCTCGAATGCTGCTTACCAGTTGGTATGCATAGAAAATTGGTTTTGGAATCATGCAGGACGTGAGGCAGGCAGGAAAACCTTTCAAAATTTTTAAGCTTTCTCCCTGATCCCGGAGGCGGACGTGAAGGGGTTGATCATTGATTGCGGAGAGCATCTGCAGAAGTTGGACTGCAGCACAAATGGAATCGTGGCCGTAAGAAACAGGAACATCCAATGCACTTTCACAAGCGTTTGAAACGTTGTAGCCTGAGAAATTCAGACGGTTTGCCAGCAGCATCAGAGATGATTCACTATCTCCGTCTTTTGCAGCAAGAATCACTTTCGAAATGTTCAGTTCATGCAGAAAGCTGAAAAGTCGTTCACCCATAACCTGATAATCTTCCTGTGTGATCGAAACTTCCAGTGGATGATGGAATGGCATCAGGGGTGCAGCATCTGATGCGATCGTAACCTGCAGATGCAGATGGTTGATTACAGATGAGCTGCTTTCTTGATCGCTTTCTGCCGAAAGACATTGCTTCAGAAGACGAACCGCATCGTTTTCGGGAAGTATTTTAATGCGGGCAGGATACTCATTGCTTAAAATGTGTGACATGAACTTCTGACGGTGCTGCTGCGGTGTGTGACCGAACCATTTGAGGAAGAATTTTTCGTAATAAAGTGTTGTTGAAAAACCACAGCCCGCAGCGATGCTGCTTATCTTTGCATCCGTCTCCAAAAGCGGAATTTCTGACATTTCTACTCGTGCAAAACTCAAAAATTCTTTAAAACTGATCCCCATATAATCATGAATCAGATGAGAAAGATAATAGGTACTTAAATGCTCACGCACGGAAAGTTCCTCTAAACTGATTTTGTTAGCGTGATTTTCATACACATAGTTAATGATGCGGCTGATTCGTTCAACGATAACCGGGTTATTACTTTTAAAATTCAGTACATCCTGTCCTTCAAATGCAAAAAGGTTGAAATGCTCGTTCAGATATCGGACAGCATCTATCATCTGATAGGTGCAGTCGTTTTTATAGTTGAAACTTTTGCACGAATAGTTTAAAAGGATGCGAAGAAGGATTTTGCGAAGTTGATCCAGTTTATTATGAGTGTCATTTTTTCCACCGGTCATAAAGCATGCTTTACCTAGAGAAGGGAAGTATTGTGTGAAAAAACGATTACTGATCTGGATAACCGCAACAACATTATCTTTGTCTGTTGCAGTGAGTCCATGAACCTCATGACCATTGATCGTGAACAGATCCCCCTCTTTCAGCAGATAATTGGAACAGACGTCCTTTAGGCGTACTTCGCCTTTCAGTACATAAACAAATTCGATATCGTGATGGTAATGAATCGGATATTCAACGACTTGCATAATGCGCATATTGATCGGAAAGTCATTTTCGTAAATTGTTTTTTCGAATAACATGGAACACCTCTTCTATGCATACTTTTGTTCTTTTCTTTATTATAACGGAAGAAATGTGGAATGAAAAGAAAGAAAATACAAAAAAATAACAAGACGATTAAGGAATACAGCAAAATAATCGACGAGAAATAACCAAATACATAAATAAATGTGAAAAAAAGGACAAGTAAACATAAAAAGATAACAAGTGAATTGTTGTTTACATAGTGCCCGTTGGATATGATGAAAATAGATAAAACAGGAGGCAAGCAAAATGTTAACACCAAGAGTACAAAGAATGAAGAATAAGTATTTTGATACAATTCCTCAGATTACGGCAGAGCGCCTGGTGCTGCAGACGGAAGCGTACAAACAGTTTGCAGGAGATGCCGTGCCGATCTTCAGAGCTAAGGTAGTGAATTACATCCTTGAACGTATGACAACTCTGATCATGGACGATGAACTGATTGTCGGAA
Source organism: uncultured Clostridia bacterium (assembly GCA_934277655.1). Lineage (GTDB taxonomy): Bacteria > Bacillota > Clostridia > Peptostreptococcales > Anaerovoracaceae > CAG-238. The sequence goes on along the minus strand of CAKQVC010000008.1, from coordinate 3,118 downwards.
CTGCCACCAACGCTTACCGCGGAGCAAATTTGCATCCGGAATTTCAGTCAAGTTCCTGGTATGTGAGTGATATTGACGATTTTTCGACAAGAAGCAAGGATCCTTATTACATTTCGCCGAAGGACCGGGAGACAATTTTAGAAACGCTGAAATACTGGGAGGGAAAATCCATGGAGGATTTATCCAACAGCGTTATGCCTAAGAAAATTAAGGAGCGGGAAAAGGACGACATCATCTGTGTTGGGTTAGAAAATGGTGTGTCCGGCGAAACAACCTGCGACCATGAAAAGATTCTTACTGTAGGCTTGAAAGGTTATATTGAAGAATGTCAGAAGAATATCGACAGTCATATTCCGCAGACGATGGAGGAACAGGCAAAAGTTGATTTTTGGCGGGCATGTATCATTCAAGCAAGAGGTTTAATTACTTATGCACATCGGATGGCAGAAGAGGCAGAGAGACAGGCTGAGAACTGCACAGATGAAAAACGAAAGAAAGAGCTTCTGACGATAGCAGAAAATTGCAGGATCGTGCCGGAGAATCCACCGCAAACTTTTCAGCAGGCATTGCAGTCCATATGGTTTGTTCATGTTTGCTTTTACATTGAGGTCTGCACGACAGCCTGTGGATTTGGTCGATTTGACCAGTATATGTGGCCATTTTATAAAAAAGATGTACTGGATGAGAAAAATCTGACGAGAGAGGAAGCATTGGAAATGCTGGAATGTCTCTACCTGAAAACCTGTGAGGTATATGAGGTAAGAGATAGCTGGTATGCTACAGCGTTTGCAGGCTATCCTATGTGGCAGACTCTTGTTGTTGGTGGACAGACACCTGATGGAAAAGATGCTACCAACGATTTATCCTATTTGTGTCTGGAAGCTGCCAGTGATCTGCAGATAAAACAGCCGGTCATGGCATTAAGAGTCTGGGAAAAAACACCGGAAGACTTGATTAAATTCGGATGCAGGATGATCCAGGAAGGTCAGGCAAACCCTGGATTCTTCAGCGATGAAGCTGCAATTGAAATGTCACTTGAAAAAGGAAGAGGAAGTTCCATTGAGGAGGCCAGAGACTGGACGATCGTCGGATGCATCCAGCCCGCACCGGGAGGCGGAAGTGCTGATGGATCACCAGACGCGGGATATGTAAATATGGGCAAAATGATCGAGTTTGTCCTTCATGATGGCATAGATCCGGCAACCGGCAAACAGATGGGACTGAAAACCGGAGATCCGAGAGAATTTAAAAATATTGAAGAATTCAAGGATGCGTTGAAGAAGCAGATCCTTTATCATTATGATTTGATCAGAACCGGTTACAACCTGATGCAGAGCATCCATATGAATCGATATCCGGTCATCTTCGCCTCTATGGTAACGAAAGGCTGTGTCGAAAGCGGTAAATCCGTACAGCACGGCGGGGCGAAATACAGTACGGCAGGCATGTATGTCACAGGACCGGCAAACCTCGCCGATTGTATCGTAGCAGTCGAAACCTGCGTGTTCAGAGACCATGACATTACGATGGATGAACTGATCCATGCATGTGATACGAACTTTGAGGGTCAGGAAAGACTCCGTCAGCTTCTGCTGAACAAACCGGAAAAATACGGAAACAATCAGCCACACGTTGATGCAGTTTATAAAGAAATGGTTGATTTCATTGCGGAACATGTCCAGCAATGGCATGATGCAAGAGGCGGGTATTACGCATTTGGTATTGACTCACAAACAATGAATATCCCACATGGACAGGTTACGGGAGCATTGCCGGACGGACGTAAGGCCGGGGAGCCGTTCTGTGATGCGTCTTCTCCGATGATGGGAAGAGATCTCCATGGTCCAACGGCAACTGTAAAATCAGTAGCGAGCATGGTAGATGAGAAGCTCCATGAAGGTGCATTGTATAATCTCCGCTTTGATCCGAAAGGCGTGCAGGGAGAAAAAGGACTGAATATCATTGAGGGAGTTATCAAGACATATTTTGATGATGGCGGTCAGCACATACAGATCAATGTGGTAGACAATGAAACTTTGAAGAAAGCACAAAAAAATCCGGAAAACTACAAGGGTCTGATGGTTCGCGTCGCAGGTTACATGGCATATTTCACCGAATTAGATAAAAGTGCGCAGGACACCATTATATACAGGACTGCACATCTTACGAATACTAAATAGAAACAGGGAGGAAAATTTATGCAGCAAAACGTCAATTCCGCATTGATAGGCAGTATTCAGAAATTTTCTGTTGAGGATGGCCCGGGAATCCGTACAACCATTTTTTTTAAGGGATGCCCTCTTTCCTGCAAATGGTGTCATAATCCGGAACTGATAAAGCCCGGGCAGCAGCTGATACAGACAACAAATAACTGTATAGGATGTGGTTACTGCATTCAGATCTGTCCGAAACAAGCGATTTGGATGAAACCAGATGAGGGAATTACGATCGACAGGAAAACTTGCGACGTATGCTTACTCTGTGCGGATAACTGTTTTGCAAAGGCTCTCAGACCTGTTGCAACTATGATGAGTATAAATGAAATTATGGAGGCGGTCATACAAGATAAAGGGTTTTATGATAATACCGGTGGAGGAATTACGCTCAGCGGTGGCGAAATCCTTATGCAGGCAGATTTTGTGGAGGAACTGATCGATGAGGCTGCAGTCCAAAACATCAATGTCTGTCTTGACACGTCCGGCTTTGGGGATGCACAGTCACTGAAAAAGCTGGCGGCAAAAGAGAATGTTACCGATATTCTCTACGACATGAAAGCAATTGATGACCAGGTTCACGTCAGTTATACCGGTGTCAGCAACAAGCGCATTCTGGAAAACCTGCAGATGCTGGCTGAACAGCCAAGGCTCCTTGAAAAGATAACGATGAGGATGCCGCTGATAAAAGATATTAATGATAATATGGAGATGATCCAGAAGACAGGAGAATTTTACCAACAGCTGGGAATACGGAAGATAAATTTATTGCCATATCATAATCTTGGAATCAGCAAACAAAGAAATATAGGCGGGAAGCAGGATGAGTTTGTGGCACCCGACGAGGAACGGATTACAGAAATCAAATGTTATCTTGAGAAAATCGTTAATACAAAGGTGGAAAT
>CAKQVC010000007.1 GCA_934277655.1 uncultured Clostridia bacterium | reverse complement strand
GCCTCACACGGGTTGCACTGACAGGTGGATACTCAATATCAAAAATTTTCCCTGAGGTATCGCCGGCAAAATCACAAATGCCGCCACCGCCGGATTGTTCCTGAAAATCTCCACCGCAGGAAGAAATCTCAAATCCCATACTGCAGGACAGACGCGGAATTTCTGTGACGGTAATCCCATACTTCGGTAACCTCTGCTTCAAAGTTTCGTTATAGATCTTCGTTACCGCAGATAAAGGCTCTGTACCGATGAAACGCCGGTTAATCCCAAGTGCCGGAGCGATCTTCTGAGCGAATAGCTCCGCATCAACTGCCGCATGAGCTGCCGCTAGATTTTCATCTTTCGTAAAGTAGCTTGGAAACGTCAGTTCTGATACTGCATATCGTCCGCCCGGCAGAACGGTTACATTCTTCAGATCCCTCACTCCATCCTTAACCATGTTCATCCGATCCTGAAACGAAAAGAGTGACTTATCTTCTTCAACGACCAGAAGGTAAACCTGACTGCAGGCGCCTGCCGCTTTCTCCACCAGATACCGATGTCCTTTGGTAAACGGATTGCAGTTCATGACAAGACCGCAGACTGAATCAGAATCGGCTTTGTCGTCCGCTCCTGTTTTTGATTTACGATATTTCCGTATCGTTTCAAGGTACTCTTCTATACCGCCACTACCCCATTCCAAAAGTGCCGCATATGGCCTTGCCGAAATAATCTGATGAAATCCCAGTCCGGTAAATGACATGGCTTTTTCCGGTTTTGTAAACAGATACAGACTCGTGATCCCCTGTGCTGCTGCTTTCTGAATCAAATGTGTAAGGATCTTTGCAGTCAAGTCTTCTCCCTGAAATGCCGGATCAACCGCAATGCCCTGGATCATATCTTTTTTCAGGCTTCCACATCCTACCAACCGATTTTTATCGTTGCACGTTTCCTGCACACTGTTTTCCTGCAGAAATACCCCAACCGTATAATCAACACCTTCAGGACATTTCAGGTTGCAGGAAGCCAGCAGTTTTTCTGCTTGGTCGATCTTTATTTCTTCTGTGTAAAAAATCATGCTGTTCCCCCGCCTTCTGTTTCCTGTTTCTTATATTTTCCGTTTCTATGTTTTTTCTGGTTTCTGTGCTTGTTTTCATTCCTATGTTTTTCGTTCTTCTTTCCTTGCTGCGCACAGCATCCGAAAAAAGAAACCGTCCTGCCGGAGTGCTATTTTACAGGTACGTTATAGATCTGATCCAGCAGCGTTCCGTCACGATACAGCACATTTGCTACTACCTGATCTCCCAGAACCGATTTTCTCGCCTTGCCGTTCAGTTTCTCTGCCGCATCACGAAGTTCCATAATGTCCACAACCGGAAGACCACTCGCCCGGAAGCGTTCCGAAAGATCCTGTCTGCACGGATTGACTGCAATCCCTCTCTGCGTTACCAGCACATCAACAGTAGAACCCGGTGTTGACTTGCAAAGAACTTTATCCACAACGATCGGAAGACGTGCTCTGGAAAGCGGTGCTACGATCATGGACATTTTTGCACCGGCTGCCGTATCGCTGTGACCGCCGCTGCCTCCCATAATATAGCCATTGGAATCTGTGTGAACGTTTACGTTAAATTCCGTATCAATCTCAGTTGCTCCTAGAATTACCACATCCAGGCTGTCCACTGCACTGCTTGCCGCTGCCGGGCTTGCATAATGGGAAGCCGTTACTTCCCTATGATTTGGATTGGTACGAATGGATTCAACAGCCCCCAGATCGAAACACTGTACATCCAACAATGCCTTAAAACAGCCACTGTTCATCATATCTACCATATAGCTTGTGATGCCGCCCAGACCGTAACTGCCCTTAATGCCCTTACGAAGCATAATATCCTGCAGATATTTTGCAGCCGCCAGCGATGCACCGCCCGCACCTGTCTGGAAAGAAAATCCGTCTTTGAGCAGACCGGAAGCCTCAATTGCTCTTGCCGCATAATCTGCAATGACCAGTCCTACCGGATCCTTGGTTATTCTTGTCGTTCCGGAAACAATGCCGGATGGCTCTCCTATTTTATCTACATTCACAACATAGTCAATATAGTCCTCTGCGATTGAAAAGTCTGTAAGTGGATAGTCCACCAGGTTGTCGGTAATGACAACCGATTTTTTCGCATACATGGCATCCGCAAACGCATAACCTAACGATCCGCAGGCAGATTTTCCGTATTTACCACTGCAGTTTCCCATCGGATCAGATGTCGGTGCCGCAATAAATGCAACATCTATCGGCGATCTGCCGCTGATAATGTCAGCTGGACGGCCTCCGTGGGTTCTGAAAGTAACCGGTTTTTTCAGTATTCCCTGGCTGACTGCTCTTCCTACGATCCCTCCCATATAGTCGGTTTCAATTCCAGTAACAACACCATCTCTGATATAGTCTATAAACGGCGAGTGGGTGTCAAAAATGGAACTGATATTAACGTTCAGATCTTTAATCCCCAGTTCACTGATAGCGTCCAGGACCATGACCGCTACCATATCCCCATTGCGGAGATGATGATGAAAGGAAATGGTCATGCCATCTTGCAAACCTGAAAGCTTAATTGCCTCTTTTATATCATTTACTAATTTTGTTTTCATTTTTCATGACCTCGCTCTACTTGCTCTATCTGTTTGTTCTTAACGTCTCGTTTCCATAATCACACGTTACTTGTTCTGATCAACGGATACCCATCGCTTCGGCTGTTTCCAGAACCTGTCTGGCTCTTGCAACGATTGGGGCATCGATCATTTTTCCACGAAGAGAAACAACGCCTTTGCCTTCTGCTTTGCCTTTTTCGATAGCCGCAAATACATCATGTGCATACTGGATTTCTGCCTCTGTCGGACTGAAAATTTCATTGATAAAGCGTACGTGGCGTGGTGAAATGGACGACTTGCCCGAAAATCCCAGGCTCTTGGCAAATTTTGCGTCTTCGATCAATCCGTCATAATCTTCGACATCTGTCCATGGTGTGTCATATACATCAATTCCTGCTGCACGTGCTGCCATGACCATGCGGGACCGGGCATAAAAAATTTCTTTACCCTCCTTCGTCCGTTTACACTGCATATCAGCCGTTAAATCTTCTCCTCCGAGGAAAATGGCTTTTACACGTGGATCTGCTGTTGCGATCTCAAAGGCTTTTTCAACCCCCAATGCCGTTTCAATCAAAGGGATCAATTTAACTGTGCCAATCTCTATACCGCATTTTTCTTCAACCTGTGCGATTTTTTTCGAAATGGTCTGGACATAGTCCGCCCCACTGACTTTCGTTGGCATGATCATATCCGGCTTAGCCGGGATGATCTGCTCCAGGTCTTTCTCCCAATATGGACTGTCGAGCGGATTGATGCGCACGATCACTTCCTTTGTAAATCCCAGAGAAAGAATTGCATTACGAACCAGGATTCGTGCGGAGTCTTTTTCGGCTTGTGCTACCGCATCCTCCAAGTCTAAAATGATGCTGTCAGACCCCAGATAATCAGCATTCAGCAGCATATTCGCACTATTTCCCGGAAAAAAAAGCATGCTTCTTCTCATATCTACTGTTCTCCTTTCCCGCGGCATACCGCCGTTTCCACTCTTGCACGAATCGTGCAGTCAACAGCGCCCCGGTCACTGGCGGTCAGTTTTACATCTGTTTCCCCCAATTCTTCCAGAGTCTGCATGATCACAGCTTCAATTTCCTTTCCAAACTGTTCATAAACCACGGAGCTCACATCCAGCTGGATGCCGCTTCCTTCTGCCAGCGGCTGTACTTCTACATAAATGTCGCTGGATTCTAAAGTTCCGGCGCATGCGTTCGTTTTAATCATAGCGATACCTCATCAAAAATCATATATAACATGGTCGAAAAAGCCAGCAGATCAGCACTTCCTCCCGGACTTAAATTCTTCTCCCTACATGCCTTATCAAGCTCTCTTACCATGTCAAGACATTCTTCATTCTTCCATTCTGCCCGGCGCAAAACATCAGCTGCCTGCTGTTTTAAAAAGGCAAGGCCTTCTGCTCCTCCCCGGTAAACTACATTGCTGTCATCGGTTCTGCAGATCAGTGCCATCAGTGCCCGGATCATTGCCCGTTCGCAGGGAATCCCTTCCCTGACAGATGAGCGGATAACAGCAAGCCCGGTTCCGAACGCACTTTCAAAACCGGACAGTGCCTCCGCCCTGACGCCGCCACAGGCGGCGTCCCCACGGGCTTTCATTCCGTGGGTGGCTGAAGCAGTGTCCTGCTTCAGCAGGGCGGAGGCAATCTGCCGGCACAAACTCTGCAGTTCAGATTCTTTCAGTTTAAATTTCTCCAGTTCAAATCTGCCGCCTGTAACACACATCTGTACAGCAGAACCTCTTTCTCTGTTTGGCGTGATTTCTTTGTTTCCCTCAGCTTCCGCAGTCAGCTTTCCCAGTGCACAACATAAGATTCCCATGGAAAAGATTGCACCCTTATGGGTATTGACACCTTTTGTCGCTCCATACATGGCAATCTCCCCGCATCTTCCAATCTGGCGGAGTGTTGATACCAAAGTCTCCGGCTTTTTTCCGGCGCCCTGGATGCCAGTCTGTGTACAGGCAGTAAAGCAAGGTTTCAAAGCTACACAACTGGTCAGAAACATCGGATAATCCATATCAGTATGAGCCCCACTGTTTTCACGGTCAACAAGCCCCGGCTTCGGCGTTGCAGAAGCTTCCATCCGGAGGGCTCTGACTGCCATTTCTCCAATCTGTTCTGCTTTCAGAATGTTCATTTTTTCTTAATTTTCCTTGCCGTTCTTTGCTGACAGAATTGCTAAAATCCTCTGCATTTCATTATATACGATCATATAGCCTTCATCTACGCCCATACCCGGTTTTGCAAGGATCTGATCCGGTTGGGATGCCATAGCCAGGTTAACGCAGACCTGTGCAGAACGATCGGTTTCATTGCAGGTTCCTCCCTGATAAGCACCGATTCCTTTTTCCTTGCAGTAAAGGACCGCTTCTACGATGTTGTTGATTCCGCCCAGGTCAGGAGTCTTGATCTGTACCATGTGTCCTGCCTTGTTATCAGCGAAATATTTAATATCTTCCAGTGTATTGCACCATTCATCAGCAACCAGTTCTACTTCGATACCTCTGCGGTCAACTTCTGCAGTCAGGCCTGCCAGTGCTTTCATCTGTGCTTCTCTTTCTTCTGCATCCATCGGACCTTCGATGCGGAGCTTAAATGGTTTTGCAGCTTCTACCAGTGTCTCGATGTAATCTGCCATCTCTTTATAATTATTCACGCCGAACGCCATTCCGATGGTTCCGTAAACGTCAATGTGCAGAACCGGCTGATAGGATTCATCCTGACGAAGAGCCATGATTCTGTCTCTGAGCCATTTTACATACTCAAGCAGGATGCTTCCGTCCTTTCCCAGCTTCGTTTCCACATTGTTAATCAATGCGTGAGGCAGTACGTCTGCACCTTTCATGATCATCTTATCTGAATTGTCATAACGATTATCTCCGGACTGTGTGAAAATCGGTATCTGACGGTACTCAGGGTTTAAGCCGTATTCTTCTGCAATAACTTCGCACATCAGCTTTTTCTTTGCTTTTGCAACAGCATCTAAAACAGCCTGTGTTACACCATAACGAATAGCTGTATGCAGTCTCTTTCCATCAACTTCAACCGCTTCCACTTCTGCAGCCAGCTGACGGAAGGAATCCAGTTCTTTTCCTTCCAGCATCGGAGCAACGTGTTCCATGATAACTGGAATGAAATCTTCTGCGAGGAACAGCGGGTCTCTTCCGCCTGCACCACTGTACTGTACTGCTGCACAGTCTCCGTATGCAATCTGGCCATCTTCTAAAACGATCATAACGGAAATGGACTCTCCTGCCTGTCTTACTGCCTTGAATCCCTCTGTTACCGGCTGTCCGACATAAGCGGAGCCGTCAGATTTTGCACCTTTTTTTATTGCTCTCTGGTCATCAAAGAAAAAACCGGTTCTTCCGCTGGAACAAATAATTTTCTGAATTTTCATATCTCTACCTCTTTTCTGCACTGTATGTATATATTATCGTTTTATTCTCTTTCTGTGCTTTTCTTAATTTTAACATCCGCTTTTTCCATACAGTCGGCTGCCCATTTTTTCATGCAAACCTATGTAAAAAAATCCACTTGCGGCATCTGCTCTTTTATTTCCAAGGTCTGCCTACCAGTTTACCCTTACTGATAGAATATACGTCGTCGATTACCATCTGGAAGGAAGCCGGTCTCTTTTCTGCCTGTGCACGTTCTTCGATCTTTTCTTTATTGAAATCGATCAATTCCTTTGAAAGCGGTACGTTTGCTGCATTCAGAATACGGATTGCACCTTCGTTGTCTCTTGCCGGAAGCATTTTGCCTGCATTGAGTTTGCTTGGTGCAAACGGGATATCGATCACGCCTGCCTGGAATGCTCTTACCGTTCCGATTGCCAGATCTCCTTCGCCAAGTTCGAATACCTTGTCCACGATGCAACGGGTTTCTGCCGAAATGATCATCATTTCGTTTACAACGTGGCTGGTGTTGGAAAGCTGCTGGTCGCAAAGCATGTTGATCATCTGCTTCGTGCAACGCAGTCCCTGTGCATTCGCTTCCTTTGTCGGAACACCGATGGCTTCGTGCGGAGTCTTTACGATGACCTTGGTTGCCTTGGATAATGCTGCGATCGCACTGCCCCAGGAAATAACAGAGAATGCCTGTGCTTCATCCTGTGGGAATCCACCCATCCACTGATGAAGAACCGTCGTTACAACTACATCATTGTATCCGTATCTTTTCAGATATTCTTCTGTCAAGTTTCCGAGTGAACGAATCGCTGCAACGTCCTGGACAAGGTTTCCGCACTGTCCATATCCAACCGTGATATTTTTTACGCCTTGTTCTGCCGCCAGTAAACTTTCAATGATCGCAACTGCATGGGAAATGCAAGGTGGAACCAGTGTACCGGTCAGCGGGCCGTAGGGCTCTCTGTTGATGCTTACTCCTGCCTCTTCATACATACCCGTCAATCTGTCACAGTATTGCCAGTCTTTGATTGTCTGTTCCAGACTTACATTCTTCGCATACGGAATGTTATAGGAAATACCACCGCCCTCGTAGCTGGTAAATCCGCCTGCATAAGCGATTTCTGTCAGAAGGCGTGCATCCGGTGTACCGTGGCGTACCTGTACCGGTGTATTCAGTTCACTGATAATGGAACGGCATGCATCCACACCATGGTTGACAATCGGAAGTCCGTTGAGCATGGATTTGCTTTCACGAACAGATTCCTGAATTCCCACTTCTGCTTCTTTATATCGATTCTGACGAGTATAACTATCAACAGTCGTTGGAAGAAGATCAGCACCGCCCTTATCCTGTAAATAAGTCAGAAGCTCAATGTGATCCTGCACCAGGGCAACGCCTGCTCTTGGCTGAACCAGTGTTTTGCCTTCTTTTTTTGCTTTGATCAATTTCTGTCCGAAAATTTTATGTTCCGGAAGACTCTTATGAAACTCAACTGCCTTGTCAAAATCCACATCTGCCCCTGTCGGCCACTGTGCCAGGATTTCTTTCTGCATTCCGTAAAACTCATCGTTTGCTAATTTCTTATTTTTCAACTCCATAGGATACTAACTCCTTTTTCATAATTCTTAATGCTGCATCTGGCGCATGTTGGCTTAAAAGGCCCATGGCAGATAAAATGTATTTCTGATCCAGCAGGATTTTCGCCTGCCGCGGTTTTAATGACGACGGATCTGCAAAGTCATATAAAAGACCTCTTGCGATTTTTTCCACATTCTTTGCGTGAATCAAAGATCCTCCTGTGATGACTGCTTTTCCTACCGCTGTTAAATCTTTTCCTTCCTGCATCCAGGCTTCTCCCATCGGTGTAAAAACCTTTTCAACGTGACCTGCATGCCGTGTCATTCCTACTTTTACCGCCAGCGATGCCAGTGCAAAATCCATTGCCTCAAGTTCGTCGCTGTTCGGAAGGGTATCGGTTTTTTCGGTTATCAGCCTCAGAAGCTCTTCCGCTCTTTCTTCACTGAGTCCTGATAATCTGCTGACTGCCGGCATTCCTGCTGCTTCTACTATGCCTGCTGCACTGTAACGCATGCCGATATCCCCCTCTACAGTACGTTTCGCATAGGGCTCCGGAAGTCCTTTCAGTACTGTATTGACTCCGCTTGGCTCACCCAGGCTCATCGAGTACACATCGGTGGTTGCTCCTCCGACATCGACAGCTACCAGATCTCCGATCCCCTTTTCGTTTTCACTTCCCTTCGCAAGAAGTTCCATTGCCGAAAGTACCGCTGCCGGTGTCGGCATCATAATCCCGGAGATCAGCCTGCTTGCCTGTGAAAGTCCTTTGGCTTTAATGATCCGTTCTAAAAAGATCTCACGGATGCAGTTCTTTGCCGGCTCAATATTCAGCTGACCGAACTTCGGCATCACGTTAGCACATGTCACAACCTGCTTATCTGCTTCTTCTAAAATCTTCCGGCAGGCTGACGCTGCACTTCGGTTTCCTGCAACGATAATTGGGAATTCAATCGGAATGGAAGCCAGAATCCTGGCATTTTCGATGATCGTATCTTTATTTCCGCCATCAGTTCCTCCGGTAAGAAGGAATATATCCGGTTTCAGTTTCGTGATCTCTTCGGCATCTTCTTCCGTCAGCTGATAGGAATAAACTTTCATAACCTTGGCACCTGCACCCAGCGATGCTACTTTTGCAGCTTCTGCCGTCAGTTCCGGAACCAGCCCGCAGCTAATCATTTTCAATCCACCTGCCGCACTGGAACAAGCATATCTGGCATCAAATTCTATTTTCCCGGTTTTTTCTTCCAACAATTCCAGTGCGTTTCTCAAGCCTTCATTGATATCCGTCTCTACCGTAGTGTAGCTTGCTGCGGTTCCAAGAAGCTGTTCATTTTCAAGGTCTACAGCTGTTACTTTCGTATAGGTGCTGCCAAAATCAATTAATAATATATGCTTCATGGTATTTGCCTCTCTATTACTGCAGTCCCAAATCCTCCTTCAGAGCCTTGATCGTCTCTTCCGGAGCAGTGCCCGGTCCGAACACACGGTCAAATCCCATTTTCTTAAATCTAGCTTCTACTTCATCGAAAGGCTGCTTGCCGACTACAATATTACCACCTACATAAAGCAGAATATGATTCAGTCCTGCTTCATTGCATTTTTCTCTCAGTCCTCTACAGTCCAGCTCTCCGTGGCCATACAGGGAGGATACCATAATGGCATCTGCATCCGTTTCCACAGCTGCTGCAATGTATTCTTCCTGGGATACCATTACACCCAGATTCGTTACATCAAAACCGGCTTCTTCGAAAGCGTGGTCTAAAATCTGGATTCCTACCGCATGAACATCTGCGCCGATCACGCCAATGACTAATTTCTTCTTGTTTTCTTCCATGATTCACCTCAGAATTTCAAATGTTCTATATCTTTATATTATATTGTTATACTTCATTTGTCCACGGTAAGATTGTTCTTTCTTTGCACTTCGCTTGTAAAACGTTTTTGGTCGGCATTTAAACCAAATAATTCTCGATTGTTTCCATTCATTTTCTACTCTGTCTTCTTTCCGACCTGGTCTCTGAAAAACCTCCTCCATAAATACTCTCCACACGCAAAAAAGCCCTCCGAAAAACGATAACTGACAAAATTCCTGAAGCTGCCGGTATTTTCCCCAGGATATTCCTGAAGCTTTTCTTCTCTTTCGCTTCTGTCAGTTTCACCCTTCCAAAGGCTTTTATATATTCATTTATTCATTTTATATCTTTTGCTTTTTCTTTTTTTATCGCATTTTGTCCTGCATTTAACTTCAGATTTTTTCAGACATTTCGCTTTTTATTCATAACTTTCTTAATCTGTTCCACCACGTAGAGGAATGAGCCCTTGTCCACCTTGTAGCTGTAGCGGACCAGTTCTCCCCCTCGCGTAACAAAGTCTTCGATCAAAACTTTTTCCTCTGGGGAAAGGAAGGTCTCGTATCCTTTCGGAACGATGATAACATCATTTTCTTCAAAGAACTGTTCGGTTTCCTCAAAGATTCCCATAAACTGGGTCGCCATATGTTCACTCCATACTCCCATCCCCTGACAGTTGTTTCTCACAACTCCCGCAAAAGCATCGCTGGCACAGAAGATCCCGACCTTCCTGTCATCTTCGATCTTAGCCAGTTTCACAACGGTGCTTACAGATGGCGTCATCGCAACCATGGCGATCATTGTATCACTTTTTATAAACGGCTCTACCTGACTGTAGTGCGTAGAAGTTGTCAGGATCATATCAAAATTCTCGTTCAGGCTGTCTGCGACTTCTTCCAGTCTTTCAAGATCAAAAGCGGAAGTTTCTGCATAACCGATCTGCGAAAGCTGTTCTTCCATCATCTGCAGTGCTTCCGGATTGCAGTCTACCAAAGCGATCCGCACTACGTCATATTTTTCCTCCAGTCCCCGCAACTTCAGGTTCAGATAAATTTCCATTTCTCTCGGCGTGAAACCCAGGCTTTCCAGCTGATGAAACAACTGATCAATTGCTGACATGGCTTTCTCTTTTCGGCTCGCAAAAGTTTCCCGTTGGTCAAGGACAAAGGATCCGCTACCCTGAACCATTTCGACGAATCCTCTTTCCTCCAGATATTCGTATGCATGCTTGATAGTTCCACATGCCACACCGATTTCGCCAGAAAGTTCTCTTACAGTTGGCAGTTTAAATCCTGCTGCCAGCTTACCATCTTTGATCTGTCCCGCAATTTTATCTGCGATCTGTTTATAAATCGGGCCTATACCGTTTCCATCCGGTTTGAAGTCCGTAAACATCCTTATCACTCCTGCTCTGCTTTTTCTTCTTTTTGATCGTCCAGGTATTGTTTTCTGCCATCCTCGTACAGATTATTTCCCTGACTGTCAATGACCACCACAACCGGGAGATTTTCTACTTCCAAGCGACGGACAGCTTCTGCTCCCAGATCTTCATAGCAGACAATTTCTGCTTTCTTAATACATTTTGCAAGAAGTGCACCGGCTCCTCCGATAGCGCCGAAATACACTGCACCGTTTTTCTTCATCGATTCGATAACTTCCGGAGAACGTTTGCCTTTTCCGATCATGCCCTTCAGCCCCAGATCTAAAAGTGCCGGAGCATATGCATCCATGCGGTAGCTGGTTGTCGGTCCTGCTGATCCGATTACCTGGCCCGGTTTTGCCGGTGCCGGTCCCACGTAATAGATGACGCTGTCCTTCACATCAATAGGGAGAGGCTTTCCTTCCTGTATCAGTTCTACCAGCCTTTTATGCGCTGCGTCTCTTCCTGTATAAATAACTCCGCTTATCAGCACGTTGTCTCCGGCATGAAGCTCCTTTGTTTTTTCGGCTGTCAGCGGCATTGTGATTTTCTTTTCCATTATCTACTGCCTCCACTCTCTGTTTTCAAATTATTCCGTATCATGCTGCTCCTGCAGATTCAGCTATCCCATCACAAAGTCTGTGTCTTATGTCTCGTCACATGGCAGTTGATGTTGACTGCACACGGAAGACCTGCAATATGAGTCGGCAGTGTTTCAATGTTGACAGCAAGTGCTGTTGTTCTGCCGCCAAAACCCTGTGGTCCGATACCAAGGGCATTGATTTTTTCCAGCATTTCTTTTTCCAGTCCGCAGTAAAACGGATCTTCATTTCTCTGGTCAGCCGGGCGCATCAAAGCTTTTTTAGCCAGAAGTGCTGCTTTATCAAAGGTTCCGCCGATCCCTACTCCTACTACGATCGGAGGGCAGGGGTTTGGTCCTGCATCTTCCACTACCTTGAGGATGAAATCTTTCACGCCCTGCAGGCCGTCTGATGGTTTTAACATCTTGATCTGGCTCATATTTTCGCTGCCAAAGCCTTTCGGTGCAACCGTAATTTTTACCTGATCTCCAGGCACAAGGTCGTAATAGATGACAGCTGGTGTATTGTCTCCGGTATTTACCCTGTCGATGGGGTCTTTGACACAGGATTTCCTTAAGAATCCTTCGGTATAGCCTCTGCGTACACCTTCATCTACAGCTTCTTTTAGATTTCCTTCAATATGTACATCCTGCCCGATTTCAAGGAAAACACAGGCAAGTCCTGTATCCTGGCAGATCGGTACATTGTCTTCATCTGCGATCTGATAGTTTTCTTCAATCCTGTCCAGAATATTTCTGGCGATTTCAAATGGTTCGCAGGCTTTGCATTCGGTGATCGCATCCTTAATATCTGACGGCAGATGGCAGTTTGCTTCGATACAAAGATCTCTGACCACCTGCGTGATTTCTTCTGCTTTGATTGTCCTCATTTTCTTTACAAATTCTCCTTTGACTGTCATTTTATCTATTTCCATCTCTATATTTCTATCTGTCTTTATCAGCGGCTCGGATGCATCCAATGAAGTTCTGGACACTTGCCGTTCTGTATTATCAGCCTGGCCGCCTGCTTTCCGGATTTAAAGATGCAGATCCAGCCGGTTCAGGTCGCCGGTTTCTGAATCCCAGCGTTCTCCTACCAGCCCGATGATCAAATACATTTCCTGCATGGAATCATAGAAAACTTCTTTTAAAAGCCTGAAATTTTCGATTTCTCCAGTGGATCTGACGTGGATCCGCGGTCCGGTACAAGGGTGGATCACTTCTCCGATCCTGACGTGGTCATCATCATAGAAAGTAACCGGAAGATCGTCTGCGATCAATGCTCTTACTTGATTTTTCAGTGCAGAAATGTCAAGATCCGGTTTTTCTTTGAAACCCAGGGAGAATCCTCTTTTGATATCTCCGTGATAACACTTCGCAAAAAGTTCCGGCGGCATGCAGTATTCAACCAGATCTTCCGCGGTATGTGCCATTTTACGATAGCGGACCGAATGATGCACGTTTTCCGCAAGATCCTGCGTCAGAGGTCCGAACAGATTCGGCCTTGTGATGATTACCTCTTCGCCGATGCCGATCAGCAGCTGTGCATTCATTTTTAAGAAAGGATACAGCAAATCGAAATGTTCGACAACAACTCTTCTTCCTTTCTTGATTGCTTTCAATGTCGCTTCTGCCAGCACATGCATCTGCGTAAACGCAGACTCAAACCGCACATCCATATGATAAGTATGGGGTGCATAAAAGCCTTCATCCTCATCCACATCCAGGATCGGAAGCGGTCTGACATTAACACCGCTGTCGTCATTGGAAAGATCCAGTCCAGGAAACATTCCTTTGATCAGCATGCTTTTTCCTGCGCCTGCTTCTCCGATGATTCCGATCAGCTTATCCTCCGGGTTGAGATACTGCTGTGCGATCTGCATTCCCAATTGCAGCATACGTGCATTTCCGCGTGGTGCGAAAAACACGCTGTATAGATGTGGGGAGTTTACCATATAGTTTCTTTGTTTTGTCATGTTTCATCTGCCTTCTTTCGGTTATCTGAAATAGCTGCTGATATTGTATCATATTTTTTATAGTTCTTCTATAGTTTTGTATCAGATACAATTTATGTACATTTACCTTAGGCATATCATCTTACAGTTTACGTGGCCTTCTTATTATGTGTTTTTATTCTGTGCCTGGATTTTTTCAGCCAGATCGTTCAAGTACACCCAGCGTTCCATTTTTTCATTAAGGGAAACTGATAATTCTTCTCTTTTCGCAGTCAATTCCTGCAGCTTGCAGTAATCGCTGCCGGCACAGTTGATTTCTTCGTCTGTTTCCGCAATGGCTCCCTCTAAAGCAGCAATGTCTTCATCGATCGATTCAAATTCCCGCTGTTCTTTATATGAAAACTTCAACTTTTTTGGCTTTTCATTTTCTGCTCTGCCTCGCTGTGTTTTTACAGCATCCTCTTGTTGTCCTGCCGCATTTTGTCGATTTTTTGCGGTCGCCGTTTTTCTTGATGGCTTCCCTGCTGCTTTACTGTCTGCCAGCCTTGCGTCACGTCTTGCTGCCCAGTCACTATATCCTCCCGGGTACTGTTCGATATGACCTTCTCCCTCATAAACAAAGGTTTTTTCAGCAATACGGTCGATAAAATGACGGTCGTGAGATACTGCAATGACCGCTCCCGCAAAGGTATCCAGATAATCTTCCAAAACGCAAAGCGTATCAATATCCAGATCATTGGTTGGTTCGTCCAAAAGCAGTACATTTGGTGCTCCCATAAGAATCCCCAGCAGATACAGTCTCCGCTGTTCTCCGCCAGAAAGCCTCCCCACCGGAATGGAATGCATGTGCGGAGGGAACAGAAACCGTTCCAGCATCTGCGATGCACTGATATATCCGTCTTCTGTTTTTACATTATGTGCAATATCGCAGATGTATTCGATCACTCTGCGTGATTTATCCATATGCTCGTTTTCCTGAGAAAAATATCCGATTTTAACGGTCTCTCCGATTTCTACGTTGCCGCTGTCTGGCTGCAGTTGTCCGGCGATCAGTTTTAAAAGCGTTGATTTGCCGGAGCCGTTTTCGCCGATGATCCCAACACGATCATTTCGCAGTACTGTATAGGAAAAATCAGAGATCACAGCAATCCCGTCAAACACCTTGCTGACGTGCTCCAACTCGATGATCTTTTTTCCAAGCCTGGAAGAAACAGATTTCATTTCTAAAGCATCATTGTTTATAACCAGTTTGCTCTCTTCCAGCTGATGGAACCGGTCGATACGTCCTTTTGCCTTGGTTGTCCTTGCCTGTGCACCCCTGCGCATCCATTCCAGCTCACGCCTGTACAGTGTTCTTCGTTTCCGTTCTGTTGCAAGCGCCATTTCTTCTCTGGCTGCCTTGTTTTCCAGGTAAACTTCATAATTGCCTTCATGACGATAAAGTTTACCTCCTGTCAGTTCCAGGATCACGTTTGTGACACGATCAAGGAAATAGCGGTCATGGGTTACCATAAAAATCGCACCACGGAACTTTTTCAGGTAATTTTCCAGCCATTCCACCGTATCGCTGTCGATATGGTTCGTGGGTTCGTCTAAGATCAAAATATCGCACGGATTAGTAAAAATTCCTGCCATTGCCACACGTTTTCGTTCGCCTCCCGAAAGGGTTCCCATTTTTCTCGTAAAATCGGTAATTCCCAGTTGGTTCAGCATGGATTTGCACAGATAGTCCCCCTCAGCCAGAACTTCCGGTCGTAGATAACTGACTGCTGCCTCCAGTACCGTCTGCTCCGGATCATAATCCGGAGCCTGCATCAGATAGCCGATGCGAACTCCCCCGGTCAGAACGATCTTGCCGGAGTCGGGTTCTTCCGCACCTGCCGTAATTCGCAGAAGCGTGGATTTTCCCGTACCGTTAACACCGATCAGTCCGATTTTATCGCCTTCATTGATGGCATAGGACAAATTGGACAGCAACGGATTTACAGTATAGGATTTGGATATGTCGGTTGCGTTAAGTAAGATCAAGAGAATGCCTCCTCAGTATTATTCATTGATTCCTTTTGATTCATTTTCGATTTCTGCGGTTCCATCAGCGGTCATCTGGAGCGGTCGTCTGGTTTTCCTGCAAAACTTTCGTTTCCACGTTCTCCGGATGTCCGTTCTCTGAGTGGAAATTAAAAGTATAGTCGCCGTCTGCATTCAAATACACCTTCGCACAGAAAGATTTTCCTGCTTTCGATTGGAAGTTTGCTTCAACTTCCTGACCTTCGAGGAGCTGCTTCATTTCCGGATAGGAAAAATCATGGCCGCAGAAGCTTCGGAACAACCGGTGTCCACATTTTTTGATACTGCAGAAAACACCCCACTGGTTCAGCACAGCTTTTTTATGGCACTTCGGACACTTGACCTTTTCTTCGAAAAAGACCATTTCCGTCTCGCCGTTTTCATTAAGCTTCAATGCTGCACGAAAAGATTTTCCCCCGCGGGACTTAAAATTCATGTATCCGCTCTGCTGGCCGTCTTCCAGTTTTCGGAGGAGCTCCAGGTCAATGTCTGCTCCACTGATTTTTTTATAGATTTTCGCACCGCAGCCAATGCAAGTGTAAAGTTTTTTTTGTTCTTCAATAACTCCTCCGCAGCGGGTGCATCGTATATCAGTCTGCACCGGCTCAAAAGGTGCAAGCTCGGCTTCTACTTCTTCAAGATTCTGTCCGATTTTTTTGCACATTTCCTGCAGTTTTCCCATCACTTCATCCATAACCTGCTCATACTCAGCTTCTCCGCGCTGGACTTTTTTGATGTTATTATCCATGTTCGCCGCAAATACAGGATAAGCAATGTCAAAATCCTGCACTGTT
Organism: uncultured Clostridia bacterium; assembly: GCA_934277655.1. Lineage (GTDB taxonomy): Bacteria > Bacillota > Clostridia > Peptostreptococcales > Anaerovoracaceae > CAG-238. Next base: position 5,008 of record CAKQVC010000007.1, on the reverse strand, counting down.
TCGATGTATTCTCTGCCCTTCGCAGTTATGTAAAGTCCATTCTTTTTTTCTTCTACATAGCCGGAATCGATGATATCCCGGATAATGGACGCACGAGTTGCCGGTGTACCGATGCCCTGGGAGTCAGCAAGAGATTTTTTCAGTTCCTTGTCTTCAATCTGGGTCGCAATGTTACGCATGGCATTGATCAGCGTTGCCTGTGTCAGCCGTTTGGGCGGTGAGGTTTCTTTCTGCACCGGTTTAATGGAGTTTGCCATGATTCTGTCTCCCTTTTTCAAGGACGGAAGCTCATGGCCGCTGGACTTTTTATACAATATAGTCCAGCCTGATTCTACGACTGTTTTTCCGGTTGCCTTAAAAATTCCCTTTTCTCCGGATTCATCTGCACTGCCCGTGCCGTCTCCCATGCTTTCTGCATGCTGGATCCTGATCGTTGTCTTGTCTTCTGAAAGCTTTGGCAGGAATTGTGCCAGCAACCGCGTGTAAATCATGCGGCAGATGATCTGCTCTTCTTTGGACATTCTGGAAAGGTCCGGCCTTTTTAAGGTTGGAAGCAAAGCATCATGGGATTCTTTCGAAACTTCAGCATCGTTTACGACTGACTTGTCCTTCAAAAGCTTCTCAAAAGCTCGTTTGTCAATGTTTTCTGCAATGTCCTTTAAATCTTCAAAAACTTCGATGCTCTTCAGTATTTCAGGGAGCTCTTTTGCTTTTTCAGAGGATACATAGCGGCACTGGGTTCTGGGATAGGAAATTACTTTATGTTTTTCATAGAGTCTCTGTACCAGTTCCAGTGTCTGGTCAGGCTTAAACTTGTATTTGCTTCCGGCTTCTGCCTGAATAGCCGCCAAGTCAAACAATTTCGGTGCATGGGAATGTGCTCGTTTAGTTTCTACGTCCAGCACAGTTCCTTCCAATACAAATTCCGAAAAAAGTTTCGGATTTTCGAACTGAACATCGCCTTCTTCTCCCTGAAGAACAGCTTTAAAGGTTACTTCTTTATCGTCTTTATCATCGGAATTTTCATCCTGTTCTTCTCTCGGGATCGGATACTCTGCCTCCAGAACGTAATATTTCCGATTCGCAAAATTTTCAATCGCCATAGAGTTATCGTAGACTAGTTTGATTGTCGGCGATTTTACCCGCCCAGCTTTTATGAGAGTACCCTGCTTGTTGGTCAGCATTCTCGATGCATTCATTCCGAACAGCCAGTCTGCTCTGGAACGAATGAGAAAAGACTGTACGAAATGCACATGGGTCGGATTCTGATGGTAGTCTGTCATAGAAAGCAGCGACTTCAAAATTTCCGCATCCGTAAGGGAATGTTCGATAAAACGCAGTGCCGGTTTTTCATTCAGTTTAAGGTACTGTTCCAGCAGCCAGTAGATACCGTAGCCTTCGACATCAGAGTCCGTACCTACGATAATGCCGTCATAATCCGGTACACGCCGCCCTATTTCGGCAATGGTCTCCTGCTTTCTCTTATCGGCAATAGGTTTGATCTGCCAGGGATCCGGAATCATCGGGTAAACGATAGCCCTCCAGCTTTTATCTTTCCATTCTTCGTAATCTGTCGGCATGTAATTCGTACAGACATGTCCGGAAAGCGCCATAAAATCAACCTCTCCGACTTTTTCGACCACTTCATTTTTATGATTTTTATAACAAGCCTGCACATCTCGCATAAGGCTCGGTTTCTCTGCAATAAATAAATATTTCATAAAGAGTATTATACTATATTTTGAGAAAAAATGCAGTAGAAGAAAGCCTGCTTTGGCAATTATATTTTTTGTAGTAAGATTTTTTTGATATTCGGAAATCCGCAGAACGATATTTTCCATACAACAAAAAGAAAAAGGGCTTCGCCCTGACGGTCATCTAGCCGCCAAAGCGATTGCCCTTTTGGGTTTCGTGGGTCATTTTCGTCCTTTGAATTATCAGACTTATTTCACTCTGCAAGCGTATTTGCACTGATTCAAAGCAGTCTTTGCTGCCAGCTGACCGTCTGCTCCGTATACCATCACTCTTGCTTTGTAATAGTATCTTGTGCCTTTCTTGCCTGTTGTATTCGTATAAGTCTTTTCTGTCTTTTCAACCTTTGCAGTGTATTTCGCTGCTTTTACAGTGCTTCTGTAGTATTTATACTTCACTGTATAGCCAAGGTCTTCTAATGCTTTGATATCGTCTGCATTGACGTTCAGAGTTACCTTGATATTGCCTTTGGATGTCTTTGCGGAACGTGCCTGCAGCTTCAGTGCCTTTGTCAGGTCTGCTGCCTTTGCATCCTGCTGTGCGAATACTTTTTCTGCTTCTTCTGTGCTTATCACTGCATATGCGGAGAAGTGTCCGGTTGTGAATGTGTATGTTCCGTCAGCGTTCTTCTGTCCGTTTACTTTATGATATACACCATTATCGTCGATATATACGCAGACAACATCCTTTGCGTTGAGTGCTGCATCCAGTTTTACGGTTACTGCAACGTTTCCGCCCTTGAAGTCTGTTACTGCTCCGTTGGAGGTTACCAGCTTCAGTTCAACCTGATGGATGTCAGCATCTGTCTTAACGGTTTCTACAACCAGTTTTACAGTTCCGGTTGTTCCAGCCTGCGCTGCAACAGCATCAACAGCTTCTTTGTCAAGTGCTACGGATGCAGCATCTGTCTTGATGGTAACGTTTGCATCTGTCTTAGCTGCCAGATCCTGTACAGTCTTTTCAGGAAGTGCTACTTCTGTTGTTGTACCTGCTGCCGGAGCTGCTGCGGTGCTTGTTGCATCCACAACAACTTCTTCGGACTTGTTTGCAACAGCCTTGTCTACAATCTTACCTGCAGTTGTGTTATCAACCGTTGCAGTAGTTGTCTTAGTTCCATCAGCCTTGGTGGTTGTGGAAGCGTTGATGTCAGCTGTAGTGGAAGCAGCCTCGCCAGTTGTTGTATTCTCGGACTTGTTGGTTACGTTGTCAGTAGTAGTGGAACCGGAGGAATAGGAAACATAAGTTTCAATGTAATATCCGTTTTCTTTATCCTCAATCCAAGTGTTCTTTCCAGCAGAATGAGCCGGTGCTGTAGCGGAAACTACAAACTTCGTGTCATTATATTTGTAGATGTTAGCGCCTTCAGCAACATATTCCTTTGGATTGGAAGAGAATGTACCAGCGGAAATGACTGAACTTGTTTTACCGACATATTCAGAATTATCATATCCTGCTTTCGGATCCGTTACCCCTATATCTTTTAAACTAAGCACATCATAAGCTTCACGATTGGATGCAATTGAATTTAAAACTGCAGTTCCAGAAATATTGACGTTCATAGTCTGCGCAACTCTACCTATATCATAGATAGCAATAGCACTACCTTGATCGTTTGCACAGTTGAATGTTCCACCTGTGATATTCAAATTCAAACTATTACCATGCGACTCATCGCCCTTATCATAGGTACCACCAAATACATACAACGCATCTGGAAGCCATGCATTTCCTGAATAGCTATAATACTCTGCTGGCGAATCAATACCAGTAGCAATCGCATTGATAGTTCCACCTGAAATATCAACTTGTCCCATTCTTAAGGAAATACCACCATTCAAAGTACCTCCTGTAATTTTCAACGAAACTTGTCCTGGCATATAAATCGCCGGACCTCTTGATGCAGTAAGAGTTCCACCATTTATTTCAAAATTCATAGTTCCTGTAGTATTGTTTCCTGACAATACTGCATCACGAGAATTAATGGTTCCGCCATTTATCACAATTGTGCCACCATTTTTAGCGTATATGCCATAATCATTTGGAACATTCAGAACTCCTGCTTTAGATGCAGAAGTGTCTTCAATAATTAATTTACCCGTTTTCTCGACCATTGGGCACTTATTTTCACCAGATAATGTTAAAGTTTTTCCATTCAAGTCAATTGTTACCGTTTTACCGTCTGGAATAACAATTTGTGCATCTGATTCCTGATCAGCAGCTAACTTAACATCTGTCATTAGTGTAATTACGCCGTTTGAATCTGCTTCAGGCAACGCACTACCAGTTTCGCCTTCTGCCGCAAACGCCATCGTCGGCATGAAGCAGACTATCATTGCCACACATAGCAATGACATCAATAATTTTTTCATTTCTTTTCCCTCCCTAATCTGCAGCTGCAAAATCCGCTTATCACCACCTGCCAGAACCTACATTTGAAGATGGCAGCGTTTTCTGCTTCTGCGCTTACGAATTTGATGCGAGTATGCCCGCCTGCCTGGCAGGGCATCTCAAGAAATAAGTTTAAGAAAGTTTGCTTGTCTTCCCTTCTTGACCTAACCTTACTTTCTTCGTTCGACGTTTGTCGACCTCGCCTATAGTATACCTCCCCCCTGGCATGTTTAGCAAGAGGGTTTTCAAAATTTTCTTTCGGTACTATGCTGCCTGCATAGTTGCAAATACAAGTTTTCAGCTTTATTGACCTTATTCTTGAAAGAATTGCAATCTCACACTGTTTCTGTACAGCGCCCGTTCACAATCCATATATTCCCTTTTTTCGTGTCTGCATTGCTTTCTCCATGCCCGATCCCGAACCGCATCAAAAGGTTATATACCAAAAATTCCCTTTTTCTGTATAATCTCTACCCTATAGAACAATCCTGTGGAAAAGCAAGGCAACAGGTTTGAAACTGGGGGCGGACTCCAAGGCAGCAGCCCCGCGAAAATATTTTGCGAAAAAAGTTTCCCCTGTCGATAAAAATGGAGTATAATAGATGCATATTTTTATTCACGGATGGATGCTTTATAGGTAAATATGGCAGGCAGGCTATTTGCTTGCCAACCGGGCATCGTTCTGGTATCAGACAGGGAGGAACGTTTCATGGCATTTAATGCAGGAAAAGTAAAAGATGAACTGGTCGCATGGATTCGCAGCTGGTTTGAACAAAATGGTCCGGGATGCAATGCAGTTGTTGCAATTTCCGGAGGTAAAGACAGCTCTGTTGTGGCAGCGCTTTGCACAGAAGCCCTGGGAAAAGAC